>JAURMY010000240.1 GCA_030830465.1 Alphaproteobacteria bacterium | reverse complement strand
TGGCCCTTTTCAAAGACATCAAGTCCGGCACCGGCCAGTTCACCGGCGCGCAGCATCCGGGTGAAGGCGTTTTCGTCGATCACTTCGCCGCGCGATGTGTTGACCACGAAAGCCGAGGGTTTCAACAGTTTCAGGCGGCGCGCATTGAGCAAGTGGAAGGTTGAAGGTGTATGCGGGCAGTTGACCGACAGAATGTCGATCCGGCTGAGCATCTGATCAAGGCTTTCCCAATAGGTCGCCTCAAGCTCGGTTTCTGTGGCGGGATGGACACGTTTGCGGTTGTGATAGTGGATTTGCAGCCCGAAGGGCCGGGCGCGCCGGGCCACGGCGGCCCCGATCCGGCCCATGCCCAATATGCCCAATCGCTTGCCGCCGACCCGTGCGCCCAGCAGGGCCGAGGGCGACCAGCCCTGCCAATCGCCGGATTGCATCAGGTTAGAGCCCTCCTTGAACCGGCGCATCACGGTCAGAATCAGGGCCAGGGTCATATCGGCAGTGTCATCCGTCAGAACGCCCGGTGTGTTTGACACCAGAATGCCCCTTTGGCGGGCGGTCTGTACGTCGATATGGTCAAATCCAGAGCCGTAATTGGCGATCAGGCGCAATTTGTCGCCCGACTGGGCCAGAACGCCGGCGTCGATCGTATCGTTCAGGGTTGGCACCAGCACATCCGCCCGCTGCATCGCTGCGACCAACTGGTCGCGGCTGAACGGTTTGTCGGTTTCGTTCAACTCAACGTCAAACAGTTCCTGCAGCCGGGATTCAACCGCCTCGGGTAAACGTCGCGTAACGACAACACTTAGCTTTGTTCCCGGCATCGCGCTTATTCCCCCTCTGGATTTCGCCCCTCTATAGTGGCAAAATTCGGTCCAAGGGGGCAAGCTATAAAGCGCCCGTAAAAACACGAAAATCGCGAACCGAGCAGGTCAGAGATGAAATTGCAGAAATGTCGGAATGCCGCAATTCTGGCGGTATTGGTGCTTTTGGCCGGGGTTGTTGAGGCAAAGGACATCGACGAGGCCGAGGCGCAACCGGTGATCCTGGGGCCTGTCACCCGTCTGCCCCTGCCCAGATTTGTGTCGTTGAAAGCGGATACCGGCAATGTGCGGCGCGGGCCAAGCCTGACGCACCGGGTGGACTGGGTGTTTCAACGCGAGGATATGCCGCTGGAAATCACCGCGGAATTCGGCAACTGGCGGCGCGTTCGGGACATGGACGGAGCCGGGGGCTGGATGCATTACACCTTGCTGTCCGGCGTTCGGACCGTGGTGGTTCTGAAGGATTACACGCCCTTTCGGGTGCGGCCCGAGGTTGGCGCGGACCCGGTCGCCTATGCCGAGCACGGGGTTGTGGCTTTCCTTGAAAAATGCCTGCCGGACTGGTGCAAGATTTCTGCCGATGGCAATGCCGGATGGGCGTTGAAGACGGAAATCTGGGGCGTTACGGCCAGCGAAGTCAGCGAATAGGGCGGTATCTGGTGCCGTCGGAAGAGCCGGGCGGTGTGCCGCCTGTCCCCGGCACAGCACACCACCACGGCCCCCGCCTCCACCACACGGCCTTGGAGTATCTCCAAGGCTCGCGGATGTCGTTTCGCGGCAGGATTGCGGTTTTAGATGCGTTCGCAGGCTGCCGTTTCATTGCTGAGCCTAGCGAAGCCATCGTGGTATCGGAAAGGGGATTTCCGTTGAATTGCGGTGAAAACCGGTGATTGGCCGGGGGATGTCGTGGATTTGTCACAGGCCGGTTAATGAAAGGTAAAGCGCTGATTTATAGTGCGTTTTAATGGCGCTAAGCGTGCGGTATTATCCCGGTCGGGGCAACAATGCCGGTTGGCAGGTTCACATCGATTCGCTGAGGCCGCGGCCTTTCAAAAGCGCCTGAACCCCGGGCAGGCGGCCGCGAAATCCCAAATACAACTGGTCGGCTTCTTTTGACCCGCCCGCCGCATAGATGTTTTCGGCCAGCCGGGCGGCCATTGCGGGGTCAAAGGGATCGCCGGTTTCCTCAAAGGCTTCAAAGGCGTCGGCGTCCATCACTTCGGACCACATATAGCTGTAGTAACCGCTGGAATACCCGTCGCCCGAAAAAACATGGGCGAAATGCGGCGTTGCATGGCGCATCCGGATCGCGTGCGGCATGCCCAGACCGGCCAGAACCTCGGCCTGTTTTGCCATCGGGTCCGCCGGTGCAGCGCCTTCGTGAAAGGCGAGATCGACCAGGGCGGAAGCGGTATATTCCACCGTGGCAAAGCCCTGATCAAAGTTTTTTGCCGCCAGAAGCCGGTTCAGCAACCGGGACGGAATCGGTTTTCCGGTTTCCGCATGGGTCGCGAATTTTTGCAGCACCTCGGGAACGGTCAACCAATGTTCGTAAAGCTGGCTGGGCAGTTCGACAAAATCCCGCGCGACCGATGTACCCGAGATCATTTGATAAGTCACATCAGACAACATGCCTTGCAGCGCATGGCCGAATTCGTGAAACAGGGTGTGGGCGTCATCAAAGGTCAGCAGGCTGGGCTGGCCTTTCGGAGCCTTGGCAAAGTTGCAGACATTGACCACAACCGGCCGCACTTCCCCATCCAGATTGGACTGCGACCGGAAACCGGAACACCATGCACCGGAGCGTTTGGAAGGGCGGGCGAAGTAATCGCCGATGAACACCGCCATATGACGGCCGTTCTTGCGGACCTCCCAGGCGCGCGCGTCGGGGTGGTAAAGCGGCACATTCAACGGTGTGAAATCAAGGCCGAACAGGCGGTTGGCGCAGTCAAACTGGGCTTCAATCATCCGATCCAGCTGAAAATAGGGTTTCAGTTCAGTCTCATCCAGATCATGTTCGGCCAGACGGCGTTTTTCGGCATAGTGGCGCCAGTCCCAGGGCTCCAGTTCGCCATTGCCGCCCTCGGCCTGCATCATCGCGGTCAGAACCGCGGCGTCGCGGTCGGCCTGGGCTTTGGCCGGCTGCCAGACCGCCATCAACAACGCGCGGACATGGGCGGGGGTTTTCGCCATTTCCGGTTCCAGCTTGAAATCGGCAAACGAGGTGTAACCCAGCAGCCGGGCCCGTTCCTCGCGCAGGTCCAAGGTTTCTTTGACGATCGCCCGGTTGTCGGTCTTGCCGCCATTTTCACCCCGCTTGCCCCAGGCGATATAGGCCTTTTCGCGCAGGTCACGGCGGGTGGAGAATTGCAGAAAAGGCACGATCAGGGAACGCGACAACGTGATCGCATAGCCTTGTTGGCCGCGCTCTTCGGCGGCGGCAGCGGCGGCGTCTTTC
>JAURMY010000239.1 GCA_030830465.1 Alphaproteobacteria bacterium | reverse complement strand
TTGGACAGCTTCACCCGCTGCGCCTCGCCGCCTGACAGGGTCGTCGCCTGCTGGCCGACCTTGATATAGCCAAGGCCCACCCGCATCAGAGCTGTCATTTTCTCGCGGATCGAGGGCACCGCTTTGAAAAATTCCTCGGCATCCTCCACGTTCATGTCCAGAACATCGGCAATGCTTTTGCCTTTGAATTTGATTTCAAGGGTTTCGCGGTTGTACCGCTTGCCCTTGCAGCTTTCGCAGGTCACGTAAACATCGGGCAGAAAGTGCATTTCGATCTTGATGACACCATCGCCCTGACAGGCCTCACAGCGGCCGCCCTTCACGTTGAAACTGAACCGGCCGGATTTGTAACCGCGCGCCTTTGCTTCCGGCAGGCCGGCGAACCAGTCGCGGATCGGGGTGAAGGCCCCGGTATAGGTGGCCGGATTTGACCGGGGTGTGCGGCCGATCGGGCGCTGGTCAATGTCAATCACCTTGTCCAGATGTTCCAGCCCCTTGACCGCCTCGCAGGGGGCCGGTGTCTGGCGCGCGCCGTTCAACCGCATACTGGCGGTCTTGAACAGGGTTTCGATCGTCAGCGTCGACTTGCCGCCGCCGGAAACCCCGGTGATGCAGGTAAACGTGCCCAAGGGATAGCTGGCGGTCACGTTTTTCAGGTTGTTGCCGGTCGCGCCTTCCACCACCAGGTTTTTCTTGTTGCCCTTGCGCCGGTTCGCCGGGATGGCGATTTCACGGCTGCCGGTCAGGTATTGCCCGGTCAGCGAGGCCGGATCATGGGCAATATGTTCAGGCGTACCTTCGGACACGATGCGCCCGCCATGGACCCCGGCACCGGGGCCGATATCCAGCACGTAATCGGCGGTTCGGATCGCTTCCTCGTCATGTTCGACGACAATCACAGTATTGCCCTGATCGCGCAGGTTTCTCAGGGTCTGCAACAGCCGCCCGTTGTCGCGCTGGTGCAACCCGATTGAGGGTTCATCCAGCACGTAGAGCACGCCGGTCAGGCCCGATCCGATCTGGCTGGCCAGCCGGATCCGCTGGCTTTCGCCGCCCGACAGGGTGCCGGAATTGCGCGACAGAGTCAGGTAATCCAGGCCGACATTCACAAGAAACCCCAGACGTTCGCGGATTTCCTTGAGGATCGCGCGGGCGATTTCATTCTTTTGGTTGGTCAAAGCCGCAGGGACGTTTTCAACCCATTCCAGCGCGTCGCGGATCGACATCTGCACCACTTCGCCCGCATTCAGACCTGCGATTTTCACCGCCAGCGCCTCGGGCCGCAGCCGGAAACCATGGCAGGTGCCGCAGGGGCGGTTGTTCTGATACCGCTCAAACTCTTCGCGGATCCAGTTGGAATCGGTCTCGCGATAGCGCCGCTCCATGTTGGGAATGACCCCTTCAAAGCTGCGGGTCACCTCATAGACCCGGCCGCCCTCATCATAGCGAAACTTGATTTCCTCCTCGCCCGAGCCAAACAGCATAACCTGTTGCGCCTGTTCGGGCAGATCGCGCCATTTGGCATGGGCCTTGAACCCGTAATGCTTTGAAATCGCTTCGATTGTTTGCAGGAAATAGGGCGATTTTCCCTTGCGCCAAGGGGCCAGCGCACCGTCATATAGCGTGATGGACGTGTCCGGCACCACCAGGCGTTCGTCAAAGAACAGCTCCACCCCCAAGCCGTCGCAATCCGGGCAGGCCCCGAAAGGCGCGTTGAAGGAAAACAGCCGCGGTTCGATTTCCGGAATGGTGAAGCCCGACACCGGACAGGCAAAGTTTTCGCTGAAGGTGATCCGCTCCCCCTCACCCTCGGTCGGGGCGGTTTCCAGGATCGCGATGCCGTTGGCCAGATTTAGCGCCGTGCGCAAACTGTCGGCCAGCCGGGTCTCCAGCCCTTCCCGCACCACGATCCGGTCCACAACCACGTCAATGTCATGGCGGAATTTCTTGTCGAGTTTCGGGGCCGCTTCCAGTTCGTAAAAGGCGCCATCCACCTTGACCCGCTGAAACCCCTGCTTTTGCAGATCCAGAAACTCCTTGCGGTATTCGCCTTTGCGGTCGCGCACGATCGGGGCCAGCAGATAGGCCCGCGTCCCCTCTTGCATCGCCATGATCCGGTCAACCATCTCGCTGACCTGCTGCGCCTCGATCGGCAGACCGGTGGCCGGGCTGAAAGGGGTGCCGGCGCGGGCGAATAACAGCCGCATATAGTCGTAAATCTCGGTCACCGTGCCGACGGTCGAGCGCGGGTTCTTGCTGGTGGTTTTCTGTTCAATCGAGATCGCCGGGGACAGGCCGGAAATATGATCCAGATCGGGTTTCTGCATCATATCAAGGAATTGCCGCGCATAGGCCGACAGAGATTCCACATAACGCCGCTGACCTTCGGCATAGATCGTGTCAAAGGCCAGACTGGATTTGCCCGAACCGGACAGCCCGGTGATGACCACCAGTTGATCGCGGGGAATCTTAACATCAATATTCTTGAGATTATGTTCGCGCGCCCCGCGAATTTCGATATATTTCAACTCGGTCATTCCACGCCCCCGCGCAAATCAGAATTGCCCGGACAGGGCCTGTGAAGAATGGAACAAAACGTGATCATTCTCAAGCGGAATCAATAGCGGTGATTCCGGCGCCAAGATTAGCAGGGCCAACATGGGAATGCTGCCGCTAATCTGCAAGACGGGGCCATAATCCGGCGCGACCATCGTCATGACACCTAT
>JAURMY010000238.1 GCA_030830465.1 Alphaproteobacteria bacterium | reverse complement strand
GCTCTACATCGAAGACGGCGCGGACATTGCGCGCGAGCTTTACCTGTCGCTGCTGGTCGATCGCGAGACCGGCCGCGTTGCCTTCGTCGCCTCGACGGAGGGCGGCATGGACATCGAGGCGGTCGCCGAGCACACGCCGGAGAAAATCCACACCATCGGTATCGATCCCGAAAAGGTCGCGGACCGAATACCGCTTTGTTGGTTCCGCCAGCTTTTCCATTGCGCCATCCGCCATCTTGTTATCCATCGTTCAAGCGGCCCGAAACCGGGCCAAATTCCAGCTTTTGTTGTGTGGAACATATTGCCGGGATGCGCAAGAGGGGCAGGGCAGGCGGGCCGCTGTGACGCAGCGGCTGTGCAATGTTTCGCGCCTGCGACGGCTTCCCTTGTCCTTGCGGATTTCCCCGTCTAAAACACCGCCAGTCTGACGGAATGGGAACTGTGACATGCTGGATTTGACCTATAGCGCCCCGAAACCCAAAGTGATCGCCGGCGCGCGATCCGATTGGGAGCTGGTGATCGGCATGGAAGTCCACGCCCAGGTCGCCAGCAACGCCAAACTGTTTTCCGGCGCTTCGACCGCCTTTGGCGCCGAACCCAATTCCAATGTCGCCTTTGTGGACGCGGCCATGCCGGGCATGTTGACGGTGATCAACGAATTTTGCGTTGAACAGGCGGTGCGCACCGGTTTGGGCCTGAAGGCGGACATCAATCTGTTCAGCCAGTTTGATCGCAAGAACTATTTCTACCCCGACCTGCCGCAGGGCTATCAGATCAGCCAGCTTTACCACCCCATCGTGGGCGAGGGCGAGGTTCTGGTCGAAATGGGCAATGGCGAGGCCCGCCTGGTACGGATCGAGCGCATCCATCTGGAACAGGACGCCGGCAAATCCGTGCATGACATGGACCCGAACATGTCCTTTGTCGACCTGAACCGGACAGGTGTTGCGCTGATGGAGATCGTTTCACGCCCTGACATTCGCGGCCCGGAAGAAGCGGCGGCCTATGTGGTGAAACTGCGCCAGATCCTGCGCTATCTCGGCACCTGCGACGGCAATATGCAAAACGGCAACCTGCGGGCCGATGTCAACGTCTCGGTCTGCCGGCCGGGGCAATACGAAAAATATCAGGCGACTCAGGACTTCAGCCACCTTGGCACCCGCTGTGAAATCAAGAACATGAACTCGATGCGATTCATTCAGGCGGCCATCGACTATGAGGCCCGCCGCCAGATCGCGATTTTGGAAGACGGCGGCAAGGTCGATCAGGAAACCCGGCTTTACGATCCGGACAAAGGCGAAACCCGCTCGATGCGCAGCAAGGAAGAGGCGCATGATTACCGCTATTTTCCCTGCCCCGACCTGCTGCCCCTGACGATAGAGCAGGATTGGGTCGATGGCATCAAGGCATCCCTGCCGGAACTGCCCGATGCAAAGAAGGCGCGGTTCATATCGGATTTCGGCCTGACGGATTATGACGCTTCGGTTCTGACCGCCGACACCGCAAATGCCGGTTTTTTTGAGGATGTGGCCAAGGGCCGCGACGGAAAACAGGCGGCGAACTGGGTGATCAACGAACTGTTTGGCCGCCTGAACAAGGATGACAAAACGATTGAGGGCAGCCCGGTTTCAGCCGGCCAGTTGGGCGGCATTCTGGACCTGATCGCCAAAGGCGACATCAACGGCAAGATCGCCAAGGATGTGTTTGAAGTCGTCTATACCGAAGGCGGTGACCCGGCGCAGATCGTAGAGGCTCGCGGTATGAAACAGGTCACGGATACCGGCGAGATCGAGGCGGCGGTGGACGAAATCATCGCCGCAAATCCCGATCAAGTGGAAAAGGCCAAGCAGAACCCGAAACTGGCGGGCTGGTTCGTGGGGCAGGTGATGAAAGCCACCGGCGGCAAGGCCAATCCGGCGGCGGTCAACGCGCTGGTGGCCAAGAAGCTTGGCGTCTGAACCTGAACCCGCGAGGACACCCATGACCGGACGGTTTCAATCGCGCCTGCTGGATATCGAACCCGGCTGGATCGACTATAACGGCCATTTGAACATGGCCTATTATTCGGTGCTGTTTGACCGGGCTTGTGACGATTTGTGGGATCAGATCGGGTTTGGCACGGATTATATTGCGGCGACCAATCACACCACGTTCATGGCAGAATTTCACATCCGCTATCTGCGCGAACTGAAGTTGGGCGACCGGGTGCGTAGTGACGTGACGATCGTCGATTACGACGAAAAGCGGTTTCATCTGTTTCAACAGCTTTACCACCAGGACGGCTGGCTGGCTGCGACCGGCGAAGCCATGACCCTGCATGTGGACCTGGCGGGCCCGCATGTCTCGCCGATGAAGGACCCGATCCTTGGGCGTATCGCGGCCTTTTATCAGGCCCATTCCGCCTTGCCAAAGCCGGACGGTCTGGGCGGGCAAGTGGGCATCAAGCGCAAGAAATAGGCGTTGGTTTCGGGGCCTGCCTGCCACCGGTAAAGGGCCTGGATCCCGGCGGCCGGGCCGCAAGCCGGATTGGGCCGCACTTGTGGACAGTTGATCTGAGAATCGCCCGCACAGTGCCGAAAATATGCGCCAGATTCGCGCCAAATTCGCCGGATTCAGATTTCTAAGGGTCGGAAAAGTTTACACAATAATTCGTGAGTGGTCGGAAAATCGGGGGATTTCAGGAGCGGCAATACAACCCTGGGTAGTGGCGTTACAAAACCTAGTGTGGTTGTGGATAACT
>JAURMY010000237.1 GCA_030830465.1 Alphaproteobacteria bacterium | reverse complement strand
TCCGGCCCGGTGACCGGATCATAACCCGGGATCACGGCATTCAAACCGTGCTGTGGACTGGCGGGCAGACCATTCCGGCGCAGTGGCTTGCCGCCAACCGCGCGTTGCGCCCGGTATTGATCGAACCCGGCGCGTTTGGGCGGGATGGTCCCGATCAGCCGCTTTGGGTGTCGCCGCAGCACCGCCTGTTGTGCCGGGATGCCGCGGTGGCCTTGTATTTCGGTGTGGATGAGGTTTTGGCCCCCGCAATCGGCCTGACCCAAGGTGCATCTGTCCGGCAAGTCCCGGCTGAAGGCGATGTCAGCTATCATCATCTGCTTTTTTCCAGGCACGAAATTATCTGCGCCAATGGCTTTTGGTGCGAAAGCCTGCTGGCGGGCGATATGGCGCTTGCTGCGATGACGCCCCGGTCGCGGGCTGAAATCGCCAAGGCGTTGCGCGGTGTTTCCGACAAGGGCGCCGCCGCCCGCCTGTGCCTGAAACCCCATGAAGCGCAGGTTCTGACCCGCCGGCCTGTGCGGACGGGGGATATCGGCAAGACTGTGCTTCGCAGGGTGGCCTGAAAAGGCGCAATATTCGGGTCGACCAACAGGGCCGGTTCTGGGAATGTGATCCCTATTGCAGGAGGTCCCAATGCCCAACGATCCGAATCTCAGCCCCTATCATTATGAACTGGCGGCGCGGGCCATAAAGGAAATCGACGCGACCGGCGGCACGGCCCTGTCGCTGACCGATCTTGCGCAGCGCATGAATATGAGCCCGGCCCATTTCCAGCGGGTATTCAGCCAGTGGGTCGGCGTCAGCCCGAAACGTTACCAGCAATACCTGACGCTGGACCACGCCAAATCCCTGCTGCGCGACCGGTTTACCGTGCTTGACGCGGCACATGAAACCGGTTTGTCCGGCACCTCGCGACTGCACGATCTGTTCCTGCGCTGGGAGGCGATGAGCCCCGGGGAATTCGCGCTGCGGGGCAAGGGCCTGTCGATCCGCTATGGCTGGTTTGACAGCCCGTTTGGCGACATGCTGGTGATGGGAACCGCGCGCGGGATCTGCGGCATGGCCTTTACAGCGGAATGCGGCCGCGACGCGGCGATGCAGGATATGGCCGGGCGCTGGCCCGAAGCTGTTTATCACCAGGACACACAGGCGCTGCGGCCCTGGGTTGACGCCGCCCTGGGCCTGGGTGCGGAAACCCGCCTGCACCTGATCGGCGCGCCTTTCCAAATCAAGGTTTGGGAGGCGCTTTTGTCGATCCCCTCGGGCCATGTCACCACCTATTCCGAGATCGCCCAAAGCGTCGGGCATCCAAGGGCCGTGCGCGCCGTCGGAACCGCCGTGGGGCGCAACCCCGTCAGCTGGCTGATCCCCTGCCACCGCGCCTTGCGAAAGTCCGGCGGCTTGGGCGACTACCACTGGGGATTGCCGGTGAAACGGGCGCTGTTGGCCTGGGAAAGCGCCAGATTGGAAGCCGCCGAATAGGCCGGACCGGCATCCGCCCTTGCATCCCCTGCTGTCTGGCCCCAAGTTTAATGGGTGCACCTACCCTTTGGACGTGAGGATTTCATGCGCTATTTGCCCCTGAAACCGGTATCGCTGATCGTCATAGGCTCGCTTTTGCTGGCCGCCTGCACGGCACCGATCGGTGTGCTTGCGCCAAAGGCGACAACTGCGCCCGGTCTTAGCGGGACCGCCGGACCTGTGAAAGGACAACCGCTGGCCGAACAAGAGGCCGCCCTGCGTGCCAGCCTGTCCAGCGGCAATGCCCTGGTCACCAATTCCGGCGCGGCCTTGACCGTCACCCTGCCCGGCGATCTTTTGTTTGACAGCGGCAGCGCCGTCATACGCCCAGCGGTGATGCGGGATATTGATGCCTTGGCGGCCAACCTGATCGCCTATCCCGACAGCACGGTGGATGTTTTCGGCCATACTGACAATATTGGTGCCGCGTTTCTCAATCAGCAACTGTCGGCAGAGCGCGCCCGCGCGGTCATGACTGCCCTGTTCTCAGCGGGCGTGGCCCAAGACCGGCTGCACGCCATCGGGCGCGGCGAGGCCAGCCCGGTCGTCACCAACCTGACCGAAGCAGGTCGTGCGCAAAACCGGCGGATTGAAGTCGTGATCCGACCGGTCCCCTGACAGCAGGCGCGCAAAGATTGCCCAACGCCGTGACGCCTCTTATGATCGGGCGACCGGGACAGGAACCAACGATGCCGTTTCAGAAAATTCAGGCCGAGAAACTTTCGACTTCGGTCGTCCGCCAGATCGAAACCCTTATCCTGCGCGGCATCCTGCGCCCCGGCGAGCGCCTGCCGTCGGAACGGGAACTGTCCGAACGCCTGAACGTGTCCCGGCCCAGCCTTCGGGAGGCGGTTGCCGAGCTTGAAAAACGCGATCTGCTGATCACCAAGGCCGGGTCTGGAATCTATGTTGCCAATGTCCTTGGCTCAGCCTTTTCAAAGCCTCTGATTGATCTTTTTGCCACCCATGATGAGGCGCTGTCGGATTACCTGTCGTTCCGGCGCGATCTGGAAGGGCTGGCGGCCTGGCGCGCGGCGATGATGGCCAGTGACACCGATCTGAAGGTTGTCGATACCATTTTTCGCAAAATGGAAGCGGCAAACAGCAAGCGGAACCCCGAAGAAGAAGCCAGCCTGGACGCTGAATTTCATCTGTCGATCATCGAAGCGTCGCATAATGTCATCATGCTGCACATGATGCGGTCGATGTTTGACATGCTGCGGGCCGGGGTTTTTTACAACCGTCAGGTGATGTTCAAACAACGAACGACCCGGCAATCCCTGCTGGATCAACACCGCGCCATCAACACGGCGCTTCAGGCGCGGGACCCGGAGGGGGCGCGGTCCGCGATCGAGACCCATCTGAACTATGTCGAATCGGCCATGCAGGCGCAAAAGAAGGCTGAGTCGAACGAAGCCGTGGCCAAATTAAGGTTTGAGCATGAACGCGGGCGCTGACTGTGTGGCTTTCTGGCCGAATTCTGTTTCCGTAGTCTGAACAATATCCGGCATTGATCGGTGATTATCCTTGAAAAATATTCAATTGTTTCAAGTCTTTGACTCTTTGTTAACCCCGTGCCACTGATTGATCTTCAAAACTGAGCGGGGGCTCCTATGAAACAGATACGCACCGGCCTATTGGCCGCTCTCAGTGCCGTGGTCTCGGCCACCGCGCTTTTCGCCGACGGTCCGGCCTATCCCGACAATTGGAACGGCGGGCCGCCCTTGCCGCCCATCGGTTACAGCCGGGTCTATGTGGCACCGGCACAGGTCTATGGGCAGCCGCAATATTATCAGCCGCAGGTCGTCTATCAGCAACCGGTCGTTCAGCCGCAAGCGGTGGTTGTCTATCGCGGTCAGGTGACCTCGCGGGCGCTGGAAAAACGTGTGCCGCATTCGGATTTCTTCTGGATGCCGGAATTTCACCCGTTCGGCCCCTATAACAGCTATGTCGATCAAACGGTGGTTGTCTATGGCCAGCCCGGCGTGACCTATGCCCAGCCGACGACATCCTATGTGACAACCGGCGTGCGCTGCGGCTGCTGATCCGCCGCACCCATCGCCAAAAGCAAAAGCCCGGGACATTGCCCGGGCTTTTTCGTTTCGAGACTTGGGATCGCTTAGTGCAGCTTTTGGCCCGCATCGGCAATCGCCGCGTCAATCAGCGCGCCGCCATCCTTGGCGGTCATCGACTTGGCAATCACGTCACCGGCTGCCGCAATGGCAACAGACACCGCCCGGTCGCGCACTTCGCGCAAAGCGGCCGCTTCTGCCGAGGCGATCTGATCCTCAGCCGCCGCAAGACGCCGCGCGATCGAGGTTTTCAAATCTTCCTTGGCCGCACGCGCCGCGGCTGCCGCTTCGGCCTTGGCATGCGCGACGATCTGTTCGGCATGTTCCGCGACCTCTTTTTGCTTGCGTTCGTAAGAGGCCAGAATGGTCTGGGCCTCTTCCCGCAGGCTGCGTGCCTCATCCAGATCCTTGCGGATCCCATCGGCGCGATTGTCCAGCATAGTGGTGACCATGCCCGGAACTTTCAGATAGACCAGCACAAGTACGAACAGCACAAAGGCGATCAGCACAACAGTATGCGTGTTGTCCATCGAGAAGAACGGCTCGCTTGACGCCAGGGCCGGATTGGCCAACCCTGTCAAACCTGCCGCGAAAAGAGCTTGCAACAGTTTCATCCTGTCACCCCTTTCATCCGGGCCGCCACTGCGTCGGCAACAGCTTTGCTGTCGTCGATGCCCGGCATCAGCTTTTTCACAATCTCACCGGCTGTGGTCGCAGCCACTTCCTCGACCGCCTT
>JAURMY010000236.1 GCA_030830465.1 Alphaproteobacteria bacterium | reverse complement strand
TGCCGGACATGGCCGACACGATCACGATGACGTCAAAGCCGTTTTCAACCTCGCGCTGCACTTTCAGTGCGGCGTTCTTGATCCGGTCAAGGTCGGCCACCGAGGTGCCGCCAAATTTCATTACCAATCGGGGCATTGCGCCATCCCTTGGGAAGTTCCGTAAAATCCGTGCGCTACATAGTCGGGCGCGCGAACAAGGGCAAGTGGCTTGGTCAGCGCCGGTCAGAAGGCGATCGGCGTGCCGTCATAATTCAGAAAGCTGCCGCTTGTCGCCGGGGAAAGGGTGGCAATCGCGCCGGCCAGACCTTTTGCCGAAGTTTGCGGCGTTATATCGGCGCTTGCACCACCCATGTCGGTTTGCACCCAACCCGGATGAAAGGCGCCGATGCTGATTTCTGTGCCGGTCAGATCACAGGCCAGATTTCGCACCAGATTGACGGCGGCCGCCTTTGAGGCGCGGTAAATCAGCGACCCGCCGCTGGCGTGATGATCCGACCCCATCTTTGAGGCGATAACGGCGATTTTCGCGCCCTTTGCTTGGGACAAGTTCGGCAATAGCGCCTGTACGGTCAGGAACACACCGGTGACATTCACGGCAAAGGTATCGGCCCAGAGCTGCGCGTCATAGCCATCCGCCAGGGATTGCCGCCGGTCCAGCAGAACGCCCGCGTTGCAGATCAACAGATCAAGACTGCGGCCATCCAAAGCCGCCGCAAGCGTTTTGTGCGACGCGGGATCGGTGACATCCAACCGGTGCCATTCGGCCCGGTCCTTCAGATCGGCAGGTATTTCGCCCCGCGTTGTCGCAATCACCCCGGTGCCGGCGTTTGAATAATGGCGGGCAAGTTCAAGCCCGACACCCCGGTTGGCGCCTGTGATCAGAACCGTCATCTTCTCTCCTAATTGGATTTTCGACTGGACCAGGGCAGGGGGGCCACCGGCACCCCGTCTTCGATCAGACTGCGGGCTTCATGCGGGGCCACTTCGCCGATGATCGGGCGCTCGGGCGCGTCGCCGTCGTGGATGGCGCGGGCCTCGCGGGCGAAATTCCGGCCGACATCCTCGGAATTGGCCTCGATCTTGGCGCGCAATTCGCGCAGGGCCTGTTCGGCCGGTGAGGCGGGTTCGGACAACGGGCGGGGCTTTGCGGTTTCACGTGCGTTGCGCGCCGCGCGCACTTTGGGTGCCATCAGGGCTTTTTCCACCACGGCGGAGCCGCAAACCGAGCAGGTGACCATTCCCGACGCCAGCAGCTTTTCAAATGCAGTCGCCGACTGAAACCAGCTGTCGAAACTGTGCGACTTGTCGCATTTCAGGGCATAGCGGATCATGGCGTGGTTCCAGGGTTCATGACATTCAACAGGTATAGGCTATTTCAGCGAAATCAACACGAAATTAACGGCAAGTTGACCAACGCGCGTGTTTTTAAGGGCAAGATTTCAGCCGGGGCTACCCATTTTGCGCGGGTCAAAATTTCGCAAGATCTTTTTGAGTTTCGGTTCACGCACCAGCATCGCCGCCTTTTTCGGGCTGAACCATTTGACTTTGCGCTGGCCCTTTTCTTTGAAGTCTTTGGCGAATTTCTGAACTTCCAGCGGGAAGATGAACGCCTCAGCCGGTGGCATGCCGTCCTGTTCGGGATCGTGGGTGTAGTCGTACCGCCCCAGCGCCACGTCGGAAACGCGCCCCTTGACGCCCGCCTCTTCCAGCGCTTCCTGAGCCGCCGCGTCATGCGGGGATTTACCCTCGATCGGCCAGCCTTTGGGGGGGATCCAGCGCCGGGTGCCCCGGCTGGTCACCAGCAGAATTTCAACCTTTCCCTTTTTGTCACATTGGTAGCACAGCGCGGCCACCTGGGTGCGCTGCGAGACTTTCTTGGCTACCTTGCGGGACGGGATCATTGCCTGACTGCTCGGGTCTCCGGGGTTGTTCGGGCCTGTTGCCGGCCCTTTTGATGAATGTCAGCGGCTGGCGCGACGGTCGCGGCGCGACGACATCGGCTGAAATGCCACGGCGACATGGGCTTCGCAATAGGGCTTGCCCTGTTGTACCGGATGACCGCAGAACCAGAAATTCGGCGTTGCCGGATCGCCAACCGGCCACTTGCAGGTGCGCTCGGTCAGTTCCATCAGGGTCAGCCGTTTGGCGGACTTTTCGATTTCTTTCACGGTGGCCAGGGCTTCCGGGCTGACTTCATTGGCGGAAGGCTGCGGTGGCAGCGGCTGCCCGGCTTTGATGATCGGCTTTCTCGGCGGGATCGGGGCGACCCGGACAGGGGCGGGTTCAGGCGCGGGTTCAACAGCCACCGCTTCTTTTTCCACCGGCTTGGGCTTGGCCGCTTCAACCGGCGCAGGTTTTTCCGGCGCTGCGGGCTTGCCCGCGGGCGCTGTCCGGTTTGACAGGCCCAGCCTGTGCACCTTGCCGATTACGGCATTGCGGGTGACGCCGCCCAGTTCCTTGGCGATCTGGCTGGCGCTTTTGCCTTCGCCCCACATGGATTTCAGTGTTTCGACGCGTTCATCCGTCCAGGACATGTTCCGGCTCCAAACTATTGCGCCGCGCAGCGGGACCCCGCCGGCGGCTTTGCATTCATTCCTTGGCACCTATTGTAACCGCAGAAAAGGCGGTTACAAGGCGGAACGCGAATTTTAAGGAGTGCGCGCATGTCACAGGCAAGTCAGAAACTGATCCCCGGTCAGCGGCGTTTCGGTCGGGTGAACTGGCTGGGGCTTTATACGCTGATCGAACGTGAGGTGAAACGGTTCTCGTCGGTCTGGAGCCAGACCGTACTGGCCCCCCTGATTACGGCCGCGCTGTTTTTGCTGGTGTTTTCGCTGGCAATCGGCAGCCGGCGCGGCGATGTGATGGGCGTGCCCTTCGCGCATTTTCTGGCACCCGGCATTCTGATGATGACGGTGATGCAGAACGCCTTTGCCAACACCGCCAGTTCCCTGGTGATCTCCAAGGTTCAGGGCAATATCGTCGACACGCTGATGCCCCCCCTTTCAGCGCTTGAATTGGTGGTGGGCTATACGGCCGGCGGCGTTTTGCGCGGGCTTGCCGTTGCGGCGGCTGTCATGCTGGTGACATTTCCGTTCCTTGGCCTGCCCGTCGCGCATCCGCTTTGGGCTTTGCTGTTCATCCTGCTGGGCAGTGTGATGCTGTCGCTGGCGGGGCTGCTGGCGGGGATCGTTTCAAACCGGTTTGACCAGATGAGCGCGATCACCAATTTCATCGTGACGCCGCTGAGTTTCCTGTCCGGCACGTTTTATTCAATCGACATCTTGCCGCCGGGCCTGCGTCTGGTCGCCCATGTCAATCCGATCTTCTATTTGATTGACGGGGCAAGGTTCGGGGTCACCGGGGTTTCGGATCGCTCGCCCCTATTGGGGGCGGTTGTGTGCGCGGTCTTGTGCGTCGGTATGGCGTTGTGGTGCTGGCGGTGGTTTGCGACCGGGTATAAGTTGAAATCCTGATCCGGGCCGGGGTGCCGATGCGATAATTGACTCGTACCGGCAATTCAGTCACATCTCGAACTTCACACAAAAAAGGACATTGCGATGATCTCTGCCGTTCTCCCGACCTATGCACGCGCGCCGATGGCTTTTGTCAAAGGCGAAGGCAGCTGGCTGATTGAACAGAACGGCGAGCGATATCTGGATCTGGGCGGTGGCATTGCGGTGACGGCCCTGGGTCACGCGAACCCAAGGCTGGTGGAAACCCTGAAGGCGCAGGCGGAAAACCTGTGGCACACATCAAACCTTTACGTCATTCCAAATCAGGAAAAGCTGGCGGAACAACTGGTGGCGGCGACATTTGCGGACACGGTGTTCTTCACCAATTCCGGGGCCGAGGCGATGGAATGCGCGATCAAGATGGCGCGCAAGTACATGAGTTACAACATGATGCCGGAGCGCACCAAGATCATCGCCTTCAAGGATGCGTTTCACGGCCGGACGCTGGGCACGATTGCCGCTGCGGGTGGTGAAAAGCTGGTTAAAGGCTTTGGCCCGCAACTGGCGGGATTTGTGCATGTGCCCTTTGGCGACCTTGAGGCGGTGAAAGCCTCGATCGACGGGGAAACGGCGGCAATTCTGATTGAGCCGGTGCAGGGTGAGGGCGGTATCGTTCCGGCACCGGATGCCTTCATGAAAGCCCTGCGCAGCCTGTGTGATGAGCATGGCATCCTGTTGATTATGGACGAAATTCAATGCGGCATGGGCCGCACGGGGCGGCTGTTCGCGCATGAATGGTCAGGCATCACGCCCGATATCATGGCCGTGGCAAAAGGCATTGGCGGCGGCTTTCCATTGGGGGCCTGTCTGGCCACGGAACGGGCGGCAAGCGGCATGGTGGCCGGCACCCACGGATCGACCTATGGCGGCAATCCCCTGGCCTGTGCGGTCGGATCAACGGTGATGGATATTGTCGCGGACAAGGCGTTCCTGGCCGAAGTGAACCGCAAATCGGGCCTCTTGCGGCAAAAGCTTGAAGGGCTGGTCGCCGCACATCCCGATGTGTTTACCGATGTGCGCGGCATGGGGCTGATGATCGGACTTGTGTGCAAGGTCACCAACACCGATGTCGTCAAAGCCGGATACGCCGAACATGTTCTGACCGTGCCGGGCGGGCAAAACGTGATCCGGATCCTGCCGGCACTGACCATCACGGATGAGGAGATTGCCGAAGCCGTCAGCCGTCTGGACAGGGCCGCGGAAAGGGTGACCGCGGCATGAAACATTTTCTGGATATCGACAGCACCCCAACCGAAGAATTGCGGCGGATGCTGGATCAGGCGCAGGCGATGAAAGCGGCCCGGGCCGGACGGCCCAAAGGCATGGCTGATGACGACACACCGTTGAAAGGCCGCATGGTTGCGCTGATTTTTGAAAAACCCTCGACCCGGACCCGGGTCAGCTTCGACGTCGGCGTGCGCCAGATGGGCGGCGAGACCATGCTGTTGTCAGGGGCTGACATGCAGCTTGGCCATGGCGAGACGATTGCCGACACCGCCCGCGTTCTGAGCCGCTATGTCGATCTGATCATGATGCGGACCTATGAAGAGGACACCCTGCTGGAAATGGCGGAATATGCCACGGTGCCGGTGATCAACGGCCTGACCAACCGCACCCATCCCTGCCAGATCATGGCCGATGTCATGACCTTTGAGGAAAAGCGGGGCCCGATCACCGGGCGCAAGGTGGTCTGGTCCGGTGATGGCAACAATGTCTGTGCCTCGATGGTTCAGGCAGCGGGACAGTTGGGGTTTGATTTCACCTTTACCGGGCCGGGTACGCTTGACCCGGATCCCGCGCTGCTGGGCGCGGCCCGCAAGCGCGGGTCGAAAATCACGGTGGAACGCGATCCGCATCTGGCGGTAAAGGGCGCCGATCTGGTGATGACGGACACCTGGGTTTCGATGCATGACAGCCAGTCTTCACGCGAACGCCGCCACAACCAGTTGCGCCCCTATCAGGTGAACGCGGCGTTGATGGCCTCGGCGGGGCCGGAGGCGATATTCATGCACTGCCTGCCTGCCCACCGCGATGAGGAAGTCACCTCCGAGGTGATGGACGGCGCGCAATCGGTGGTCTGGGACGAAGCGGAAAACCGGCTGCATGCGCAAAAAGCGATCATGCGGCACTGTTTGGGGCTTTAGCGCCGCCGGCGTACGGTCGGGATATCGGACGGGCGTTCGCGGCCTGTGGCGCGTTCCGGTGCCATCGAACCCGCACCGCCGGCGCGCCGTTTCAGAAAGATCGGCAAGGTAAAGACGACCCCAAGGATGAAACCGCCGGTATGGGCCCAATAAGCCACGCCGCCCTGGGCGATGTTCATGGTCGCCCCGTCAAAGATCTGAAACAGAAACCAGACACCCAGCATCAGCCAGGCCGGGACCGGGATGATTTTGAAAAATATGATGAAAATAAACAGAATATCGACCCGCGCCCTGGGGAATAACAGCAAATAGCCGCCCAGCACACCCGCAATCGCGCCCGATGCGCCCACGGTCGGGATCGGGCTGTAGGGTGCCATGGCAATCTGTGCGCCAGCGGCACCGATGCCCGATGCCAGATAGAACAACAAGAACCCGAGATGACCGAAAGCATCTTCCATGTTGTCGCCAAAAATCCATAAAAACAACATGTTGCCAATGATATGCATATATCCGCCATGCAAGAACATGGAGGTCAGCAATCCGGTGTAATTGGAGCCGGTCGTAACCTCATTGGGGATCATCGCCCAAGTGCCGTAAAACCCCGCCAACAGTCGGGGGTTGTCCATCAAGGGGATCGTCAGCGCAAAAATGATCACATTCATCGCAATCAGGAGGATCGTGACAAATGGCGTGGTCTGTGACGGATTGTGGTCCCGGATCGGAAACATCAGCGCCCTCTTTTCTGGCGCTTAACGCTGACCGATTGCGGCGGAACTGTCCAGCCTGTGTGGGCCGGTCGCCCGCCGTAAAAATGCGCCTCTGGCGGGAATATTGTCGGCCAAAGCGAATTGCCGTTTACTTGGGGCATATTTCATCACCTAACGCGTTGAAATCTTTGATTTCAGGCAGCGTCTGGTGATGCAAGTTTAACGCAATTCGCTATGAAAGAAGCCTAGAACGGCAAGCCGACGTAGTTTTCCGCCAGCGATGTCTGGGCTGCCTTGGACGAAAACAGATAGGCCATGTCGGTCTTTTGAAGCTTTGAATCAAAGGCGATGTTGTCGGGGAAGCGGTGCAAGAGGGTGGTCATCCACCAGCTGAACCGCTGGGCTTTCCAGACCCGCGCAAGGGCCCTTTGCGAATAGGTTTCCAACCCGGTGTCGTCGCCTTTGTGATAGTGGCCGATCATCGCATGATACAGGTAATAGATGTCGCTGGCCGCTGAATTCAGGCCCTTGGCCCCGGTCGGCGGAACAATATGGGCGGCATCGCCCGCCAGGAACATATTGCCATAGCGCATCGGCTCGGCCACGAAACTGCGCAGCGGCGCGATGGACTTTTCGATACTGGCCCCGGTTTGCAGGTTCGCGGCCGCTGTTTCAGGCAGGCGGTTTTTCAACTCGGCCCAGAAGGCGTCATCCGACCAGTCCTGCACTGTGTCGCTGAGGGGGACCTGGATGTAATAACGGCTGAGAATTTGGCTGCGCATCGAACACAGGGCAAAACCGCGGTCGTGGCTGGCATAGATCAGTTCTGGGCTGACAGGTTTCGTGCGGCTGAGGATACCAAGCCAGCCGAAGGGATAAATCTTTTCATATTCGGTGATTTTATCCTTCGGAATGGATTTTCGGCTGATGCCGTGAAAGCCGTCCGCACCGATGATATAGTCGCAGTCGATGCGCCGGGCCTCGCCCCCGACGCGGAAGGTCAGGAACGGGTGGTCGGTCGTGATGTCATGGGGGTGCACGTCTTCGGCATTGTGAATGACCATACCGCCCATTTTTTCACGGGCGTCATAAAGGTCGCGGGTCAATTCCGTCTGTCCGTAGACCATGACCGAGTTGCCGCCGGTCAGCCCTTTGAGGTCGATCCTGTCCATGATCCCGTCATGGGCTATGTAAAACCCGTGATGTATCTCGCCCTCGCGGTCCATGCGCTCGCCGCAACCGGCCTCGCGCATCAGTTCGGTAAAGCCGTGTTCCAGAACACCGGCGCGGATACGGCCCAGCACATAGTCGCGGCTTTGGCGTTCCAGCACGATATTGTCGATGCCTTTGCGATGCAAAAGCTGGGAAAGCAACAGCCCCGAAGGGCCGCCGCCGATGATGCCGACTTGTGTTTTCATAAGCTAATCTCCGGTTTTGGCGGAAGGCGCGGGACGTGTGCCGCCGCGTCGGTGAGGTTTCAGGCAGCGCATTCCAAAAGCATCGTGCCCGCGCCGGTATTGCTGATCGGGATATGGTAGTTCCTGTGCAAGGGGTTGA
>JAURMY010000235.1 GCA_030830465.1 Alphaproteobacteria bacterium | reverse complement strand
CGCCCCGCGCCCGTAAAGAACACCGTCGCGGATTTCAGCCCCGAACGGATCATAGGTCCAGGCATCCGCATCCCCGACCGGCACCACATCCGTATGCCCGTTAAAACCGAATGTCCGCCCGTTCTTGCCCTGCCCCCAGCGGGCAAACAGGTTCGCAACGCCATTCCGGTCAACCCGGTCGCACTGGAACCCCGCCCCGTGCAACAGGTCCTGCAACAGAACAATGGCGCCGCCCTCGGCCGGGGTCACCGAAGGACAGCGGATCAGGTCGGCCGTCAGTTTCACCGGATCAATTGGTTCAATCATTCCACTTCCCCCGCGCGGCCCGACGCGCACCCTCACTCATCCTCAAGCCCCAAAAGCTCAATCGCGATTTCACCGACCTCCTGCGGGTCGCCCGCCAGTGCATCCGCTTCGGCCATGTGCAATTCACCCTCATCGGCATAGCCCCACAACACCCCTAACGAGCGGATGTCATTGTTCTGCGCCCCGATGATATCATGCTTGCGATCCCCGATCATCAACGACCGGTAGGGGTCCACCCCGGTTTCCGCCAGGGCATGGGCCAGCAGATCGGTCTTGTCGGAATGGGTTCCGTCCAGTTCCGAGCCGAACAACCCGTCGACAAAATGCATCAACCCGAAATGCTCGGCAATCGTGGTGGCATAGACATGCGGCTTTGAGGTCGCAATGAACATCGGCAAACCGGTATCCCGCAAATCCTCCAGCATTTCACCAATGCCGTCATAGACATCGGCCTCATACATGCCGGTATCGGTGTATCTTTCGCGGTAATAGGCCACCGCTTCGTTGACATCGGCCCGTTCGCCCAGCAGCACGCGGAACGACTCCCAAAGGGGCGGCCCGATGCACCAGGTCAATTCATCCATGGTGGGAATGTCAACCAGCCCCATTTCGGCCAGCGCATATTGGATGGATCCGGTGATCCCCTCTTTCGGATCAATCAGCGTCCCGTCCAGATCAAGGAAAATGGCCTGCATCACACCCCCTTTGCGCCTTCAGGCGGCGACCCTAAGCGTCCTTGTCATAAAACGGCGTCATCTGTGCCACGATCACCGCGTTTTCCGCCAGCGCCCGCGCCATCAAAGCCCGTTCCTCGTCATCAATATCATGCCCTTCGGCCAGACGCTCTTCCAAAGTCCCGTAACCGGACACATCCAGCGGCGCCATCTCGGCCTGTTTCAAAACCGCGACCGTTTCGCGGACGGCCTCGGCCTCGTCAATCCCGCTGGCATAGATCATCAGGGCCGCCCCGGTCGCGCCCTTGGGCAGGCCGTCGCCGGGATTGCGCCCGACCTCGACCAATAGCGTGAAAACCTGCTGGCGGGACTCTTTAGCCATCTTTGTTCCCAAATACTCCCGCCGGAGGCGGCCTGAGCCGCCCGCCCAAAGGGCGGAAGGCGAGGTGAAATCCTGCCACCGCAGGTGGCGCAATCAGATCAGTCGCGCAACAACTCGTTGATCGAAGTTTTTGACCGGGTCCTGGCATCGACCTTTTTCACGATCACCGCGCAGTATAGATTGATTCCGTTCTTGGATGGCATGGATCCGGCCACAACCACCGATCCCGCCGGCACTTCGCCATACATGACCGCCCCGGATTCGCGGTCCACGATCTTGGTCGACTGGCCGATAAACACGCCCATCCCCAGAACCGAACCTTCGCGCACGATACAGCCTTCGACCACTTCCGAGCGCGCGCCGATAAAGCAATT
The DNA here is from genome assembly GCA_030830465.1 of Alphaproteobacteria bacterium. The sequence goes on along the minus strand of JAURMY010000235.1, from coordinate 8,530 downwards.
GTCCTCAATGATCGTCGGCCCAGCCTGCATCGGCTCCAGCACGCCGCCGATCCCCACACCGCCGGACAAATGCACGTTCTTGCCAATCTGCGCGCAGCTTCCGACCGTCGCCCAGGTATCGACCATGGTGCCCTCGTCGACATAGGCCCCGAGATTGACAAAGGACGGCATCAGCACAACGCCCGGCGCGATAAAGGCCGACCGTCGCACGACGCAATTGGGCACCGCGCGAAATCCGGCGGACTTCCATTGCGCGTCGCCCCAGCCTTTGAACTTGCTGTCGACCTTGTCCCACCAGCCGCCGGCCTGCGGCCCACCGGGATGCTGCTCCATATCCTTGATGCGGAACCCCAAAAGCACCGCCTTCTTCGCCCATTGATTGACGGTCCAGACCCCGTCACCGGACCGCTCGGCCACGCGCAGCTTGCCGCTGTCCAGCGCGGTCAGCGTCGCCTCGATCGCGTCCCTTTGGGCGCCCTTGGTGGCGGGTGTGATCGCGTCACGGCCTTCCCACGCAGCTTCGATGGCGGTTTCCAGGTCGGCGTTTGACATGTCGTTCTCCAGCTTGTGACGGGTCTCAATAGCATATCGCCTATAATTCGTTATGCTGATCCGTGCAATGCGACAACAGCAGCCTGCAATGCGAACAGAGGACCCCAATGAACGAACAGATCAAGCACCGCCGCTTTCCGGATGCACGCACCGACATTCAAAAAGTCAAAACCGTCCCCGACACGCCGCAGACCCGGTCGCCGACCTATCGTCTGGCCTTTTCCGACGCCGATTTCCTGTGCCGCGACGAATTGCGCCCGGTGCGCCTGCAACTGGAATTGCTGAAAACCGAAATGGCGCTGGAAGAACACGGTATCGAAAGCACCATCGTCCTGTTTGGCGGTGCCCGCATCCCGGATCCGGCGAACAGGTCGGGTGCGCGCACGCCGGCGCTGGCCGCATTGTCAAAATACTACACCGAAGCGCGGGAATTTGCCCGCTTGTGCACAATGCGCAGCCAGAACAGCGACGGGCGGCATGACGTGATTTGCACTGGCGGCGGCCCCGGCGTGATGGAGGCCGGTAATCGCGGCGCATCCGATGCGGGCGGACGGTCCATTTCATTGAACATCGTGTTGCCGCATGAACAGACCCCCAACCAATATGCCACGCCCGAACTCTGCTTCAATTTTCACTATTTCGCGATCCGCAAGATGCATTTCCTGATGCGGGCCAAGGCCATTGTGGTTTTTCCCGGCGGTTTCGGCACGCTTGATGAATTGTTTGAAAGCCTGACCCTGATCCAGACCCACCGGATGGCGGCCATTCCCGTCATCCTGTTCGGGCGGGCCTTTTGGACAAAGATCATAAACTGGTCGGCGTTGGCCGAGGCAGGCACCATCGCACAAGAGGACCTGGACCTGTTCACCTTCGTTGAAACCGCCGCAGAGGCGTTGGAGGTGCTGGAGGCTTTTGAACCGGTCTAATGCCGCCGCCCCTAATTCTGAACGGCCTCCTCGTTCACGCAATATTCCACAAGTTCCGTCACCTGCAGGAAGTTGAAGTTATCGTCAGAAACCATGGTCAAACAGGTCTTGCCTAGCGGGTCCTTCCAGGCGGCAAGACCTTCAAGATTGTCATGGGTTCCAAAGGATGTGGTCAGCAGGACTTCTTCATTGGCAAAGCCCGTGGGTGTCAGATCGAACCGCCTGATCCGCGTTGCAAATCCGGCGTACCACAGGAAATCCCGCTCCAGCAGGTAAAACCTGCCGTCCGGCCCGAAATCCGCGCCGACCGGCAAAAAGGGCCCGTCCCGGCGGATCGCAAACGGCTGGTCCCAGCGGCCTGCGCGGTAGCGGTAAACCGGAAAGGGCCGCTCCAGCGCGCCTGACCGTTCCGGCAGCGTGTAAAGGGTGCCGTCCGTGTCGATGGCCAGCGCCTCCATGCCGGAATTGTCCTGAAAACTCTTGAAATCCGGATGTCGCTTCAGGCGCGTCGCAGGCCCGCCAGGCACCGCATATTCCCAAACCCGGTGGTTGCTTTCAAATGACACGAAAAGGTGCCCGGCGCTGTCGATTGCCAGCCCCTCGGAATCCACATCATACCCGGTGACCGCCGTCCCTTTGGGCGTTTCCAGATCCAAAAGTGCGCCGCTTCTGACACCGGCGATGCGTCCGTCCTTGCGTTCGAAACGACCGTTCAGGATGCGGCCGCGATCGCTGATGACGGTGAAATCGGTGCCGTCCTGTGACACTTCAATGCCAGAGAAACCACCGAAGCGGTCCTCTGCACCACGCCAAACATAGGCGCCGTTTGGCACCAGACTAACCGCGTATACCGGTGCGGCAATCGCCGCAAACAGGATTGCCAGCGCCAGTTTCATTTGGCACCCAACACACCGCTGCATTGGCTGGGCAAGTCCGCCATGATCATTTCGCGGGCGCGCCTTGGCTTTGGCTTATCGTCCTTTTTCGGCGGTTTTTTGTTGGGATCAACCTTGGGCGGGGTCAGGTAATCCGTCACCCACCATTCCAGTGTCTTGTCGCACCCGTCGCCTTTTGAAACCTTTGAGACCGGGGTCTGAGTGATACATTGCGGCGAGCCGCGCGGACATTTCAGGCGCACATGAAAATGGTAATTGTGCCCGTAAAGCGGTCGGATTTTTGCCAGCCAATTCCGGTCGCTTCCGGCGGTTTTGCACATGTCGATCTTGACTGCCGCGGCCACGAATATCCGGTCGACCCGCGGATCTTCCGCCGCAGCTTTCAGAATTGCCATATGGGCCGGGGTCCAGTTTTTGTTGATATTGCGTTGATCCTCTGTTCGAACGGAAATCGACGACAGGGATTCGCGCTCTGCCACGCTCAGGTTCACCCGTTTCGGCGGCAGCATCCAGATATCGGCATCCAGCCCGATCTGATGCGAGGCATGTCCGGTGTTCATCGGCCCGCCGCGCGGTTGTGACATGTCGCCGATATAAAGCCCGGCCCAGCCCTGCTGAACCGCGACAAGGCTTAGTTTTTCGATGAAATCCACCAGATCCGGCTGGCCCCAGTTCCGGTTCCTGCTGAGGCGCATCGCCTGCCAGGTCGGTCCGGTTTCCGGCAACTGGACAGCGCCGGCCATACAGCCCTTGGAATAGTATCCGTAAACCTTCGGCTTGCCTTCCGTCCCGGTCTTCTTGGCCGCAAACAGGTCCTTGGCCAGCGGCTCGCCCGGCTTGGGTTGAACGTGGTGGGTTCCCGCCAACAAGGCGACCGCAAGCGCCGCGACTATCAGCGGAAACCCTTTCATCACGCGGTCTTGTCACCCTTCGGATTGACCCACAGCAACAGAACCAGACTGAGGATAAACAGCCCGATCAGCGGGGAAACCCCCAACCGCGCCGAACCTGTTACCTGCGTCGCAATCGCGATCAAAGCCGGGGCGAGGAAGGCTGTGGATTTACCCGAAAGCGCATAAAGGCCAAACGCCTCTGCCGGGCGCGCCGGATTGGAATGCCGCACCATCAGGGTGCGGGAACTGGCTTGCAGAATACCGCCCGCCGCCCCGATCACCACGCCGCAGACAAAGAATATCTGCGTCGGCAATTGCGAACCTTCGGCCAGCGAAACGCCGAATATCCGGTCCGGTGTCATATTCAGGATCACCGCACAGACCCCGATCAGGATCAGAACGCAGATGACGATCACCGGTTTCGGCCCGAAACGCCGGTCGGCAAAGCCGCCGATCCAGGAAAAGAACGCCGCCGAAATGGCGCTGAGAATGCCGAATATCCCGACAAGCGTGATCTGCCATTCCAGAACGAAGGTCGCGTAAATGCCGCCAAAAGTATAAACCCCGTTCAGCGCATCGCGGTAAAACAGCGACGACCCCAGATAGGCAAACAGGCTCGACCGGCGCGGCAGGGATTTCAGGGTCTGCCACAGATCCGACAAAGCCCCGCCAACGGAAAACCGTCCGGTCGGGTTGGGCGTTTCCTTGACCCAGGCAAAGAAGAAAATCATCGAAACCGCATACCAGATCGCCGTGAACGGACCGACCGAGCGGGTGCCCTCGCGGGTGGATGCATCCAATAGACCGAACAGCGGGTCCAGACCGATCATTGTCTTTCCGGTTTTGGCGTCATCCACCACCAGCAGGAACATGATGAACAGCGCGATAACCCCGCCCCAATACCCCATCGCAAAGCCGGAACCGGAAATCTTGCCGATTTCCTTTTCCGTGCCCAGATCAGGCAGCATCGCGTTGGTAAAGATTGTCGCGAATTCCATGCCGATGAAACCAATGCCGAAAAAGATCAGCACCATCATATAGTTGGACCCATCCGCATAAGCCCACCAAAGGTAATAGGACCCCACGACATACAGCAGCGAAAAGAACCAGACCCAGGGCATTCTGCGGCCAGCGGCATCCGCCATCGCCCCCAGAATCGGCGCGGAAAACGCAATCAGCAGCCCGGAAATCGACAACATCTGTGCCCAGATGGCCTGGGTGTCGGCCTTGGCCGCCTCGGCTTCCATGCCGCCGGAAATGAACATATCGCTGACCGTCTGGGCGAAATACGGTCCAAAGATAAAGGTCAAAAGCAAGGTGTTGTAGGGCTGGCTTGCCCAGTCAAAGGTCATCCAGCCCCAAATGCGTTTCGAATGCGAAATCTCAGCCATTTTTGGTCCCGTTCATGAACGAATGAATGACCGGATAAGACAGGTTTCGCGCCGTCAGAGCAAGGAAATCTTTTATATTTCCGGTGGCCAGGGCCGGTCGCCCTCGGCCTGGACCCACGCCTGCACATAGGCGGGCAAAGCGGGCGAGTCCGCACCCCAACCCAGCTTGATCGTGGCCTTGGCAGGCGCGGCAATGCCATTTGCATCCGTCATTGCCGAACGCACCAGAATGGAGGAACTGGCCTCATCCCCAAGCCACATCGACTGTTGGAAATAGAAAAACCGCGCATCCCAACCCAGCAGCGCCGATTGCATCCTGAACCGATTGAACACCTTCACCCGCCGGCGATACCGGATCGAGGCGCCGGCCACCACCATGCCCCAGCTTTGGTCGCGCATCAGGGTCAAAAAGCCCAGACGGTCCAAAAGCGGCATCCGCCCAAGGTCATAAAGCGTCAGCGTGCGCCCGTTGTTCAATTCCATCCAGGGGTCAATATCAATCGGCCAGCACAGATGGGTTGAATGATGCACCGCTTGCGGCCCCAGTCGCGGCAGTCGTCTTGCGCGAACGGTTTCCTTGGCAAATCTCAGAACAGGATACATGTGACGCTCCGTTTTTCCGGCGCCCTTCTGCGGCAGCGCACCGCCAAGTTCAAGCCAAAGCTGCCACAAAGACTTGCAAGCGGGGGGCTGTCTGATTAGGTCTCGTCACACTGGCACAAAAAATTGGACGGAAAATGGTCTCGTTGCTTCAAATATTGCTGATGGTTGTCAACATCGTCTGGTACATCGTCATTGCGCATGTGGTGATGAGCTGGCTGATCAATTTTCAGGTGTTGAACCTGCGCCAGCCGCTGGTGGCGCAGATATGGACCGGTCTGAACCGTCTGCTGAACCCGGTCTATTCACGCATCCGCCGGTTCTTGCCCGATCTGGGCGGCATTGACCTTGCCCCGCTGGTGTTTCTGCTGGCGGTTTTCGCCGTGCAACGGGTGCTGCTGAACAACATGTACAGTTTTTACTGAGCGTTACTTGTTGGCAAAGGGCGCTTCGGCGCCCCAGATCGCCCTGACCCGCGCATCGCGGCCACAGCCCTTGCGATAGTTTTCATAGGCTGTCGCCTGGGTGATATAGCCATAGCGCGTCAGCACCCGGTTTTCCCCAAGATAGTAATTCTGGTGATAGCCTTCGGCCGGATAAAACGTGGTGGCATCCTCAATCGGCGTCAGAATCTTCCGCTTCAAAACCGCCGCGGCTGCCATTTTTGATGCCTCTGCCGCATTACGCTGATCGGCCCCGCGCACAAAGGCCACCGGGCGATAGCTGGGCCCCTGATCGCAGAACTGGCCATCAGGATCAAAAACGTCATGGGTGCGCCAGAAAATATCGACCAACTGGCGAAAGCTGACAATATCGGCATCAAACCTGACCCGCACCGCTTCGGTATAGCCCTCATGATCGCGATAAGTCGGGTTGGCCTTGGTGCCGCCCGCATAGCCCGAAGTTGTGTCCGTCACGCCTTTCACATGGTCAAAATCCGACTCCACGCACCAAAAACAGCCGCCGGCAAATATCGCGGTCTGGATGTCGCGCGCATGGGCGGCCCCCATTTGTAAACAAAAGCCAAGCGTAATGGCACAGAACAGAACGAAGGGTTTCAGGGATTTCATCGGAACGACCTTTCACAGCTTTGCACCCTAGTTGCCATGAAAACGCTGAAACAGAATTGACATGGGCGTGAGGTCACGCATCAGTGACCGGCTGTAACCTCTTTTCCTTGCCATGCCGCTGGCCTATCGTCGCCGAAAACCTCCGGAGAGAATATGCGCCAGGACGTCACCACCCATCAGGCCGAAGAAGACGGCCGCAACCTATCCATCCTGATCTATGTCGACGGTCAGATCGTGCCGCGGGATGAGGCGAAGGTCTCGGTCTATGACAGCGGCTTTATGCTGGGCGACGGGGTGTGGGAGGGTCTGCGCCTGTACGACGGCACCTGGGCCTTTCTGGACGACCATATCGACCGCTTGTTCGAAGCGGCCAAAGCGATCGACCTTGATATCGGCATGCCCCCCGCCGGGGTCATCGCAGCGCTTGAGGCGACAAGGGCGGCCAACAACATGCAAACCGATGTCCACGCCCGCCTGATGGTCACGCGGGGGGTCAAGGTGAAGCCGTTTCAGCATCCGTCGCTGTCGCGCACCGGGCCGACGATGGTGATCATCATGGAGCATTCCAGACCCTCCCTGCCACGCCCGATCCGGCTGGCCACCGTGCCGCATCTGCGCGGCCGGCCGATGACGCAGGACCCGAAGCTGAACTCGCACAGCAAGCTAAATTGCATTCTGGCCTGTATCGCCGCCGAAAAGGCCGGTGCCGATGAGGCGCTGATGCTGGATGTCCACGGCTTTGTGAACACCACCAACGCCTGCAACTTTTTCATCGTGCGCAAGGGTGCCGTCTGGACCTCGACCGGCGATTATTGCATGAACGGGATCACCCGGCAAAAGGTGATCGACCTGTGCCGCGAAAACGGCATTCCGGTGTTTGAACGGAACTTCTCGCTGGTCGATACCTATGGCGCGGACGAGGCCTTTTTGACCGGCACCTTCGGCGCGCAAACCCCGGTTTCCACCATTGACGGCCGCCAGATCGGCAGCGGCCAGCTTGGCCCGGTCACGCAGCGCCTGCGCGGTCTTTACAAGGATCTGGTCGCCCGTCATTGCGCCGGTGAACGCGCATGAGGATCGCCATGTGGTCGGGACCGCGAAACCTGTCGACCGCAATGATGTACGCCTTTGGCGCAAGGGACGATAGCGCGGTCCTGGATGAACCTTTTTATGCGGTTTTCCTGAAAGCCACTGGGCTGGACCATCCGTTCCGCCAAGAGGTTCTGGCCACGATGGACAGCGACAGCAAAAAGGTGATCGCGCGTTGTCTGGGGCCGGTGCCGGAGAGCAAGAAAGTGTTTTACCAAAAGCACATGACCCAGCACATGGTCAAAGGCGTCGACCGAAGCTGGATCCGTGGGATGACCAATGTGTTTCTGATCCGGCATCCGGCGCGGGTGATCGCAAGCTATGCGGTCAAACGGGAAAACCCGACGCTGGAGGACATCGGCTTTGTCCAGCAATATGAGATATTTGACAGCCTTTGTCAGAATTCCGGTACAGCGCCCCCGGTCATGGACTCGGCTGAAATTCGCAAGGATCCCGCCGCCCAACTGGCCGCCTTATGCGCCGCAATCGATCTGCCGTTTCAACCCGCGATGCTGAACTGGCCCAAGGGAGGCCACAAAAGCGACGGAATCTGGGCGCCGCACTGGTACGCGTCAGTGTGGAATTCAACCGGATTTGCCGAACCGGAAGGGCCGTTGCCAGAGGTGCCGGACGCGCTGATGCCTGTGTTGGAAGCCGCCTTGCCGATCTATGAAAAACTGTCGGCCTGTCGCCTTCAGGCGGCACATTAGCGCGAAATGCCTTAATCTTTAGTCACAAACGCTGCCTGAAATCAGAGATTTCATCGCGTTAGGTGATGCAATCTGCGCCGGGTAAGACGCAATTCCCTTTAAGCCGCGATATCTTCCAGCGTCGAAATTTCAAACCGCCTGAGGATCGGGCGGGCGGGCTGGGTGAATTTCGTATTCGCGCGCTCGATAAGCTCACGGAATATTTCAAGAATTTCTTTCAACTGGGCCTGATCCATGCCGTCGCGGATCGTGTCACCAACCAGAAAGCTTTCGGTCGCCAGGTCTTCGCTGAAAATCACCTCATGGCGGTCAAACATCAGATGGAAATACTCGACGGCCTGCAAGGACCGGTCGACGCGAATACCTTTGCGCCCGATCAGCGCCTTGGCGGGGGCAAAAGCCT
>JAURMY010000234.1 GCA_030830465.1 Alphaproteobacteria bacterium | reverse complement strand
GGCGGCAATCGCCACGGCTTTTTGGCCTTTACCGAAATCCACCCGGATTATTATCAGATTCCCGTCGCCGACCGCGAAGCCCTGCTGGCCGAAGAGGCCGCCTATGCCAAACAGCAGGAAGACGAGGAAGAACGCAAAGCCCGCGCGCCGCGCAATGCGCGCAACCGCCGTGGCCGCAAACCGGCCGCCGCCGCCGCGAAATCCGATGATGTGGTGGTTTCAGAAAAGATCGGCGGCATGGATGTCGTTGATTTGGACGAGGAAGACGACAACGCCGAACCGATCGTCGGCTTTGCCGATGCGTCCGCCCCCGAAGCCGAGGAACAGCCGGTTGCAACCGCTGAAACCCGGCAAGCGGTGGAAGACGCCGGTTATGGCCACGCCGACGACCTTTACGACGAGGATGAGGACGAAGGCGAAGATGCCGCCTCTGCCGATTCCGAGATTGAATCCGTCGCTCAGGAAGACGAGCAGGAAGAAATCCGCGCCCGCAAACCCCGCCCGCGCCGCTACAAGATCCAGGAAGTCATCAAGGTTCGCCAGATCCTGCTGATCCAGGTCGTCAAGGAAGAACGCGGCAACAAGGGGGCCGCCCTGACAACCTATCTGTCGCTGGCCGGTCGCTATTGTGTTCTGATGCCGAACACCGCCCGTGGCGGTGGCATTTCCCGCAAGATCACCAATGCCGCCGACCGCAAAAAGTTGAAAGACATTGCCGGCGACATCGTGGTGCCGAAAGGCGCGGGTCTGATCATCCGCACCGCCGGTGCCAAGCGTACCAAGGCGGAAATCAAACGCGATTATGATTATCTGCTGCGCCAGTGGGAAGAGGTCCGCGACCTGACCCTGAAATCCATCGCACCCGCCCCGATTTATGAAGAGGGCAGCCTGATCAAACGCTCGATCCGCGATCTTTACAACCGCGAGATTGACGAAATCCTGATCGAGGGCGAGGCCGGCTATCGCATGGCCAAGGACTACATGAAAATGCTCATGCCGTCCCATTCCAAGAACGTGAAGCTGTATAACGAACCCCTGCCGCTTTATGCGCGCTATCAGGTGGAAAGCTATTTGTCGGGCATGTTCAACCCGACGGTTCAGCTGAAATCTGGCGGTTATATCGTGATCGGCGTGACCGAAGCGCTGGTGGCGATTGACGTGAACTCGGGTCGTGCCACCAAGGAAGGCTCGATCGAGGAAACCGCGCTTAAGACCAATCTTGAGGCCGCCGACGAAGTGGCCCGCCAGTTGCGCCTGCGCGATCTGGCCGGTCTGATCGTCATCGACTTTATCGACATGGAAGACCGGCGCAACAACGCCGCGGTGGAAAAGCGGATCAAGGACCGGTTGAAAACCGACCGCGCCCGCATCCAGGTGGGCCGGATTTCCGGCTTTGGCCTGATGGAAATGTCGCGCCAGCGGCTGCGCCCCGGCATGATTGAGGCCACAACCGCCCCCTGCCCGCATTGCCACGGCACCGGCCTGACCCGCAGCAATGACAGCCTGGCGCTGTCGATCCTGCGCGAACTGGAAGAAGAAGGCGTGCGCCGACGCTCACGCGAGGTGCTGGTGACCGTCCCGGTCGCGATTGCCAACTATATCCTGAACCAGAAGCGCGAACATGTTGCAATGATCGAAGCCCGCTATGGCCTGTCGATCCGCATTGAGGCCAGCGCCACCCTGATCAGCCCGGAATTCACCATCGAGCGGTTCAAAACCGCAACCCGCGTTGTGCCGGAACCGCAGACGGTCGTGTCAATCGACAGTTCGCGCATCGACCCGGAAGAGGATGAGGTGGTCGAAGACGAGGAGATGGAAGACGAAGCGAATGAGCCCGCCTCGACCGCACCGGACTCCACCGGCGACGATCAACCGAAGAAAAAGCGCCGCCGCCGGCGTCGCCGGGGTGGCCGTGGCCGCTCGGACGGCGATCAGTCCGAAAACGGCGCGGCGAATTCTGCCGATGCGGAAGCGTCAGAGCGCGCACAGGCCGAAACGCCCGAAGCTGCAAACCCGGATGCGGATGCTGCGGTTGAAGACGCGCCAAAACCGGCCAAGAAGCGCACGACACGGCGATCGGCCGGCAAAAAAGCCGCTGTAGAAACCGCGACCGACGCGCAAACACAAGCCGAAACGCCGGCCGAAACGCCGACCGAAACCGCCGAAGATGCGGCTGAACCTGCCAAGGAACCGGCAAAGAAACCGCGCCGGCGCAAGGCAAAACCGACCGAACCGGACGCTGAGGCTGCGCAAGTCGCAGAAGTCGCACCCGCCGAACCGGCCGCCCCGGTGGAGGCCGCTGCCGACCCTGAACCGGCGCCACAGGCGGCCCCTGCCCCGGCGGTCCAAAAATCCGAACCGGTGCGGGAAATGGAAGATGTCGGGGCTGACGCCGCACCTGCGCCTGAGCCCGATCCAACCCCCAAGCCCAAACGTCGCGGCTGGTGGTCGCGCGGTTAAGCCGATCAGAAAATCAAACGCAAAGCCCCGGACACCCGTCCGGGGCTTTTGTTTTGCGCCAGCCGTTTCTTCGGTTTACCGCTTTCGTTTGGCCATAAAGGCCCGCAGACGCTCCAAGCCTTCGACAATATCCGCCGTGGCCCGCGCATAGGAAAACCGCAATCCGTGCCGCCCGCGCACCGGGTCAAAATCCAGCCCCGGCGTCACCGCAACCCCGGCACCGGTCAGCAGTTCCTGCGCAAAAGCGCGGCTGTCATCGGTCAGGCCGGACACATCCGCATAGACATAAAACGCCCCGTCCGGCGGCGCGATCCGGTCAAACCCGGCCTTGGGCAGGCCTTCCATCATCAAAGCGCGGTTGGCGCGGTAAACATCCATATTGGCGGTCAGTTCCGGTTGACACTCCATCGCGGCCAATGCGGTCAACTGGCTGGCATGGGGCGGACAGATGAACATGTTCTGGGCCAACCTCTCGACCTGGCGGATATGGGTTTGAGGCAAGACCATCCAACCGATCCGCCATCCGGTCATGGAAAAATATTTGGAAAACGAATTGATCACCACCACATCATCGCTGACTTCAAGGGCCGAAACCGCGCGGTTATCATATTGAATTCCATGGTATATTTCGTCAGAAATAAAGGCGGTCCCACGCCCTTGGCATGCCGAAATCAACGCCGCCAACTGATCGCGGCCCAGCATGGTGCCGGTCGGATTGGCCGGTGACGCCACCAAAAGACCGGCCAGATCGGGAACAGCGGCCACTTGCGCCGGGGTCGGTTGAAACCGGTCCTCGGCCCGGGTGACGATGCCAACGGGGTCCAGCGACAAAGCCTTCAGGATATTCCGGTAACTGGGATAGCCGGGCTCGCCCACGGCCACACGATCGCCCGCGTCAAACAGCAGCGAAAACGCCAGCAGAAACCCGGCGGACGAACCCGAGGTGACCACGATCCTTTCCGGCGCGATGTCCAGATCGTACCAGTCCCGGTAAAGCCGCGCGATCCGGGCGCGCAAATCCGGCCGTCCCAGGGCCACGGTATAGCCCAACGGGTCGCGGCCAAGTTCGGCGGCCAGACGGTTCAGGGCCTGTTTGGGCGCGCCGGTGCCGGGCTGTCCCACCTCCATATGGATCACCGAATGGCCCTCGGCCTCGCGCAGGCGTGCCGATTCCATCACATCCATCACAATAAAGGGACTGACATCGCTTCGGCTTGATATTCGCATGCGCTATTCCTTACTGTTGCCCGGCAGGCCCGTTGTTTCAGGGGGCGAAAGGAAGGTCAATGCACGCCGTTTTCAAAACCCCGCGGACCTTTTTGCCGCGCTTGGCGACCGGGTTTCTGGCGGTTCTTTCCGTGGTTCTTTGGGCGGCGGGCGCGCAGGCGCAGGGGTTGATCCGCGATGCGGAAATCGAAGAAACCCTGAAGCGGATTGCCGAACCGGTGTTCAAGTCGGCGGGGGTCAGCGCCTCGGCCATCGAAATACTGGTTGTAAATGACAGCAGCCTGAACGCCTTTGTTGTGGACAACCGCGCGATCTTTTTGAATTCCGGCCTGATTTTACGCCTGAAATCCATGGATATGCTGCAATCGGTGATCGCCCATGAACTGGCGCATATCACCTCGGGCCATATCATGCGCCGCTCGCTCAATCAGCAAAATGCGGCGACGGCCGTCGGCCTTGGCCTGTTGCTGAGCGCGATCGTTTCCGCCAATGGCAACGGCGAGGCGGCAACCGGACTGGCCATTGGTGTGGCGGATGGTATCCGCAACACCCTGATGGCGCACACCCGTGCGGAAGAGGCGACCGCTGATCAGATCGGAACGCAATATCTGGTGATGGCGGGCATCGACCCCGCGGCCTCGGTCCGGGTGTTGAACCTGTTCAAGGATCAGGAAGCCCTGACCATTGACGGCGGCAGCGGTTTTGGCCGTACCCACCCCCTGAGCGATGAGCGCATCCAGAACCTTGAATCCCTGATCAGGATTTATGGCGGCACCGGCAAGCCGGCCTCGGCAGAGCTGACCTATCGCTACCTGCGCATGAAGGCCAAGTTCCGCGGCTTTCTGGCGGCGCCTTCGCTGGTTTTGCGCGGCTCCAAAGCTTCGGACCAATCCGAACCGGCGCTCTTGCTGCGGGCGGTGGCCTATCACCGCCTGCCGGATTCCCGCAAGGCCATGGCGGAAATCGACACCCTGTTGGGCCTTCGCCCGGATGACCCCTATTACCGGGAATTAAAGGGCCAGTTTCTGCTTGAAAACGGCAATGCATCTGGGGCGGTGGCCTCTTATGAAACCGCGGTCGGACTGGCCCCGAACGAGGCGCTGATCTGGGCCGGTTATGGCCGCGCCCTGCTGGCGCTGGACACGACCGCCGGGAACAAACAGGCTTTGGAGGCGCTCAACCGTGCCCGCGACAAAGACCCGCGCGACCCGTCAATGTTGCGTGATCTGGCCATCGCCTGGGCAAAAGCGGGCAATAACGGGATGGCCTCTCTTGTCACCGCCGAACGCTATGCCTTACTAACGAACTTCAAGGACGCCCAGACAAACGCCGTTCGCGCCGAGGGCCTGTTGCCGCCGGGATCAAGCGGATGGCTGCGGGCCCAAGACATCATCGCGGCGACGAAAATCGCCCTCGCCAAATAGGACTTTCATGCGACATTTCTTTCTGACCCTTGCCGCCCTGTGCTGGTTTACCCCGGTTCTGGCCACCGACATGACCAACCTTTCAGAGGATGAGCGGACGTCCTTTCGCAATGAGGTCCGGGCCTATCTTCTGGACAATCCCGAAGTTCTGATGGAAGCGATCGCGGTGCTTGAGCAGCGCCAGCGTGACAATCAGGCCCAGGGAGATCAGGCCCTTATCAGCGCCTATTCCGATGAAATCTTCGACGACGGGTATTCCTATGTCGGCGGCAATCCCAATGGCGATATCACGCTGGTCGAGTTTCTGGACTACCGCTGTACCTATTGCCGCAAAGCCCATGCCGAGGTGACCGAACTGGTCAAATCAGACGGCAATATCCGTTATGTCATCAAGGAACTGCCGATCCTTGGCGAACAATCGTTGATTTCGTCCAAACTGGCGGTCGCCACTTTGCAGAAAGCCGGGCCGGATGCCTATTTGACGCTGCATAATTTCCTGATGACCTATAACGGCAATCTTAATCCCAACGTGATGTCCACGATCATGAAAAAGATCGTGGCCGATGCCGACCCGGTCATGTCGTCTTTGGAAGACCCCGCCGTACTGGGGCAAATCCAATCCGTAAGCAACCTCGCGCAGAAACTGCAGATCACCGGCACCCCGACCTTTATTCTGGGCAATGAGATGATCCGCGGCTATCTGCCTTTGGCCAATATGCGCGATCTTGTTGCGGTTGCGCGCGAAGCGAAAAACTGAAGCAATTCCGGCCAAATGTCGGCGCGGGAGCTTTTCTCGCGCCGCATTTGGGTATATTGAAACAATTCAGGGGCAAGCCTGCCCAAGACAGGCGTGCAAAAACAAACCGAGGATTCCATGGCAAAAAGAACCCACGACGCGGATGTGGCATTCGTTCAGGCTTTGGCTGAGCTGCTGCGCGCAAACGACCTGACCGAACTGGAGGTTTCCCGCGATTACGGACCGGATGAGACCCTTGTCGTTCGGGTCGCCAGACAGTTTGAAGCCGCGCCGGTCACCCATGTGGTTTCGGCCCCCTCTGCCCCTGTCGCGGCCCCCGCAGCGGTTCATGCCGCCCCTGTTGCCGCCGCGGCGGTGCACGAAGACCCCGCCCAGCATCCGGGTGCAGTCACCTCGCCAATGGTCGGCACCGCCTATTTGCAGGCGGAACCCGGCACGCCGCCCTTCGTTGCGGTCGGAGACACGGTCACCGAGGGCCAGACCCTGTGCATCGTGGAAGCCATGAAAACCATGAACCAGATCCACGCGCCCCGCGCCGGCAAGGTCAAACGCATTCTGGTCGAAGACGGCGCGCCGGTCGAATATGGCGCACCCCTGATGATCGTCGAATAGCCTGAAGGGCGGACAATCCATGTTTTCAAAGGTCTTGATCGCCAACCGCGGGGAAATCGCCCTTCGCATCATCCGCGCCTGTCAGGAAATGGGCATCGCCACCGTGGCGGTCCATTCCACCGCGGATGTCGACGCCATGCATGTGCGCATGGCCGATGAAAGCATCTGTATCGGGCCGCCCAGCGCCACGAACAGCTATCTGTCTTTTCCGGCGATCATTTCGGCCTGTGAAATCACCGGGGCCGAGGCGATCCATCCCGGCTATGGGTTTCTGTCGGAAAACGCGAATTTCGTGCAGATCGTCGAAGACCACGACCTGACCTTCATCGGCCCTTCCGCCGAACATATTCGGCTGATGGGCGACAAGATCACCGCCAAGACCACGATGAAGAACCTGGGCGTGCCTTGCGTGCCGGGCTCTGACGGGGGGGTTCCGACACTGGCCGAAGCACACCGCATCGCCGACGAGATGGGCTTTCCGGTGATCGTCAAGGCCACCGCCGGCGGTGGCGGGCGCGGCATGAAACTGGCCAAGACCAATAAAGATCTGGACGAGGCCTTTCGCACCGCGCGCAGTGAATCCAAGGCCGCCTTTGGCAATGACG
>JAURMY010000233.1 GCA_030830465.1 Alphaproteobacteria bacterium | reverse complement strand
CATGCGTATATTACGCGCCAATCAGCGAGTTTCTTCTCGCCATTTTGTTTTGAACTATGTAAGGACCGCGCCGCATGAGCAAGCGCCTATCAACGAAGTATAAAATTGACCGCCGCATGGGCGAAAATATCTGGGGCCGTCCGAAAAGCCCGGTAAATCGTCGCGAGTATGGCCCAGGCCAGCACGGTCAGCGTCGTCGTGGCAAATTGTCTGACTTTGGTCTGCAGTTGCGCGCCAAGCAAAAGCTGAAAGGCTATTACGGCGATCTGACCGAGAAACAGTTCCGCAAGATCTATACCGAAGCCGAGCGTGTGCGCGGCGATACCGGCGAAAACCTGATCGGCCTGCTGGAGCGCCGTCTGGATGCGGTCGTTTACCGGGCCAAATTCGTGCCGACCATTTTCGCGGCCCGTCAGTTCGTGAACCACGGTCATGTCACCGTGAACGGTCAGCGCGTCAACATCGCGTCTTATCGGGTGAAAGAGGGCGACGTGATCGCCGTGCGCGACAAGTCGCGTCAACTGGCCATCGTGCTTGAGGCCGCCGCTTCGGCCGAGCGTGACACGCCGGAATACCTGAACGTCGATCACAGCAAGATGACCGCCGATTTCGTCCGCACCCCGGCACTGTCGGATGTGCCCTATCCGGTGATGATGGAACCGAATCTGGTCGTGGAATACTACGCCAAGAACTGATCCAACGATCCGTTCAGAGAATTCGGGGCTGCCCATCGGGGCAGCCCTTTCCTTTTCAGGCACCGGATCTTATGCCATGACCGCCCAATCCGTTTCTAATATCACCGGTTTTGCCGCCGCCTGGACAATCGTTTTTGTCTGGTCCTTCTGGCTGATCGTCAGCCGGGTCGCCAGCGACAGCGGGTTGACAGTCTTTGACCTTGCCGCAATGCGTTACGGCCTGGCGTCGCTGGTGGCGGTGCCGCTCAGCCTTTATTACAAGCCCTGGCGGGGGATGCGGTTCACACAAATTGCGGTGGTGTCGTTCATTTTGGGGCCGGTTTATATCTTGACCGTTTTTTCCGGCTTCCTTTTTGCACCAGCTGCCCATGGCGGCATCTTCATGAACGGCGTTTTGCCGTTGATCAGTATCGGTTTCAGTCTATTTCTGTTTGGCACCCGTCCGCGGCCCGGTCAGATATTGGGCGCAGCATTGATCCTGCTTTCAGCGGTGGTCTTGGCCTGGGACGGGACAGAAAGCCATGATCCAAGCGCCTTGATCGGTGATATGCTGTTTGTCATCGGGGCGCTGTTTTTCGCGACTTATGTTATTCTGACCGAGCGCTGGCAACTCAGCGCGATGCAGATCATTTTTTGCGGGACCATCGTGAATGCCGCGATTTACCTGCCGATCTGGGCGCTTTGGCTTCCGTCCGGCTTGGCAGAGGCCCCCGCCGGCCCATTATTGCTACAGGCCATTTATCAGGGGTTTGTGCCAAATCTGATTGGTCTGATCTTTATCGCGCATGCCTCAAGACGCATTGGCAATGCGAACACCTCTGCGATACTTGCTGCGGTGCCGGGCGGCGGGGCTGTGCTTGGCGCGCTGATCTTGGGGGAGGGACTGACAGCGGTCAGCATTCTGGCCTTGGCAATTCTGACGGCGGGCCTTTTGTTCAGCGTAAGGCGCAAGAAACCGGTGGTGATCTGAAGCGGCGAAGTGCCCTGATCGACGGTGGTTTGCGTTGGAATCCACGCAAACTGAGCGCGTAAAACCAGCGCCGCGATCAAGCCCGCCCGCCGGATTTTTCCGCAATGGCGTGGCAGGTCGAAAAGTACATTATCCGGTGGCGCCGCAGCTTTGAAACCGGTATGGCGGAGCGATGAGCCTGTTTCGCCCCGTAACTCTGTCAGAAGCCAAATCCCTGCCGCGCTGGCGGCAGCCGATTGTGTTGCTGTTCTTGATGGGCGCGGCGATGCCCTTGTCGTTTTCCGTCTGGTCGGCCCTTTTGAACAATTTTGTGGTCGAAGTCGCCCATTTTGACGGGGTCAAGATCGGCTGGCTGCAATCGGTGCGCGAAATTCCGGGTTTTCTGGCGATCGGCGTGATTGCCATCATTATCTTCATGCGTGAACAGGTGCTGGGCATTGTTTCGCTGATCGCGCTGGGCATGGCCACTGCCGTCACAAGTTATTTTCCCAGTTTTGAGGGGCTTCTGGTCACCACAATGATCAGTTCACTGGGGTTTCACTATTACGAAACCGTCAATCAGTCCTTACAATTACAATGGCTTGACCGAAAGAAAGCGCCGCAAACCCTGGGCTGGATCCTGGCCGTCGGCTCGGCCGCGTCCTTGACCGCATATGGGTTGATCGTGGTGGGCTGGCGCTATTTCGGCCTGACCTACGAACTGGCCTATCTGCTGGGCGGCGGCGCGACGGTTTTTTTGGCGGTGATCGCGTTTTTCGCCTATCCGCAGTTTGAAGGCCCGACCCCCCAGATCAAGCGCATGGTGCTGCGCAAAAGGTACTGGCTTTACTATGCGCTGCAAGCGATGGCCGGCGCGCGCCGGCAAATTTTCATCGTCTTCGCGGCCTTCATGATGGTGGAGCATTTCGGCTTTGAGGTCGACAGCCTGACCGCGTTGTTCCTGATCAATTATGTGGCGAATATCGTCTTTGCTCCGCTGATGGGCCGCGTTGTTTCACAGTTTGGCGAACGGCGCGCGCTGATCTTTGAATATATCGGCTTGATCGCGGTGTTCTCTGCCTATGGCGGCATCTATTTCTTTGGCTGGGGCGCCATGCTGGCGGCAGTACTTTATGTGGTGGACCATTTGTTTTTTGCATTGGCTTTCGCGCAGAAAACCTATTTTCAGAAAATCGCTGCCCCCGGCGACATCGCACCGACAGCGGCAGTTGCCTTCACCATCAATCATATTGCGGCGGTGTTTCTGCCTGCTGCGCTGGGCTATTTGTGGATCTATCATCCCGCATGGGTGTTCGGACTGGCCGCCGCGATGGCCGGCGTTTCGCTGATGCTGTCCCTGCTGATCCCGCGCCATCCTTCTGAGGGCAACGAGACGATATTTTCCCGTGGCCCGGTCAAGGTCGCGGCGGAATGAGCCATGGCTGAACCGGGCGGGCGTTTTCTGACCGGCTCGACCATGGGCCATGTGGTGCGGATGACGCTGACCGGTTCATTCGGCGTGACCTTCATGTTTCTGATTGATGCGGCGAACCTGTTCTGGGTGTCGCTGCTGGGCGACGAGCAATTGATCTCAGCCCTTGGGTTCGCCTGGACGATCCAGTTCTTTTCGGTGTCTTTCGGCATGGGCATGATGGTGGCCGTGACGGCAACCGTCGCGCGTCTGATCGGGCGTGGCGAATGGGCCGAGGCCCGTCGCCAGACCAGCGTTTGCGCGGTCTCGGCCTTTGTGATGCAACTGGCTGTTGCGGTTCTTGGCCTGTATTTCCGGCGTGAAATCCTGGCCTATGCCGGGGCAAGCGGCGAAACCCTTGAGATGGCCGCGCGGTATCTGATGTTCTCGATGCCATCCCTGCCGCTGATGGCGCTGGGCATGGTGGGTTCGGCGGTTTTGCGGGCTGAGGGCGATGCCTGGCGGGCGATGATGGTCACGCTGGCCTCGGGCACTGTTTCGATGGTGATTGATCCGCTGCTGATTTACGGGCTGCAGATGGGGCTGGACGGCGCCGCGCTGGCCGTGGTGACAGCGCGCATTCTGTCGGCCATGCTGGCGGTGTGGTTTGCGATGGGCAAACACGATCTTGTGGGCCGGATCGGACCCGGCGATATGGCGCGGCTGTTTCCGGCCTTTGCGTGGATCGCGCTGCCGGCGATCCTGACCCAGCTTTCAACACCCTTTGGCAACTATATCATGACCTCGGTCATCGCCGGTTTCGGGGACGGCGCGGTTGCGGGATGGGCGGTGGTGTCGCGTCTGACCGTTCTGGCCTTTGGTGGGTTGTTCGCCCTGTCCGCAGCGATTGGCGGCATCTTCGGGCAGAATTTCGGGGCGCTGCGCTTTGACCGGGTCAGGCGCACCTATCGCGATGCTTTGCTCTTTTGCCTTGTCTATACTTTGGTGGCCTGGGCCTTGCTGGCCGTGGCCTCACCCTTTGTGATTGACGCCTTTCAACTGGGGGATGACGCCAGCGCCGTGATCCACGCCTTTACCATCATTGCCGCCGGCAGCTATGTCTTTACCGGCGCGCTTTACGTGGCGAATTCGGCGTTCAACAGCCTGGGCCTTGCGGTCTATTCCACCCTGTTCAACT
>JAURMY010000232.1 GCA_030830465.1 Alphaproteobacteria bacterium | reverse complement strand
TGGTGCGGTCGAAAAGACTCGAACTTTCACTCCGGTTAAGGAACAGCGACCTCAACGCTGCGCGTCTACCAATTCCGCCACGACCGCACGCCTTGGCTTGGTAGCGGGGTCTATAGCGGCTGGCATTGGGCTTGTGAAGTGCTAATTTTCAGGGGACTTTACGGCACCCGAATTGAACCTTCGGGTGCCGGACGCCGAACCCGGTTTATTGCGATATCTTAAAGACCGGCATCGGTGTGAACGTGGCAGATTGCGTCTTGGCCTCGGGCGTGGAAGCCAAATCCACTGTGGCAAGACGCAACAGGTCGACCCGTTCCGGCTGGCTGGGGGCGAACGCGGCTTCGGCTCCATTGTCCAGCGCCTGAATGGCCGTCGCAAACCAGTCATAGGCAAGGTCCGAACGCTGTGTTGCCCCGATCCCCTGCGCCAAATGATGCCCGATCAGTTCGCCGTACACCGGCTTGCCAAGGGCGACCAACAACAAGGCGGAAGCGATTGCCACGTCTGAATTGTCGGTCCTGTAGCCAACCCCAAGACATATTTTCGCGGTGGTTGTCAGTTGAACCGGACTCATGCCGGTTTGCAGAACGAAGCCAGCGACAGAGGGCAGGACCTCCTCCCGGCTCTGCAGGGAAATGGCCGCGATCAAATCCTGCATCGGCGCGACGATCCCTTCGCAATTGGCCTGAATCTGAGCGCTGCTGTACCCCTGTACCGAGGCTGCCAAATCCTCACTTCCGGCGATGGCGTAGGTGCGGGCAAGACAGAACTGTTCATTCAACGCCAGCGATGGATTGGACATGCTGGCCACACTCACAAAGCCGCCGTTGGAATTTGTCAGCAGACTGACCTTGTTGCAATGGCTGGCTAGCGATGCCTGCTCCACTGTTCCGAAGGTTGGTAATAACGTGGCGGGCGCCGGTGTCGTTTGGCTGTTTGAAGCTGATTTCGTTGACGTCGTACCCGTGGCTTCATCCCTGTAAACCAGCAAAAGGCCGCGCGTCCCGTCCTCGTTTTGGCTGGCAAGCTGTAATGTCGTATGGCCACCCGCAATCGCCCGGTTATACGAGGTCAGAAGGAAATTCTTTTCAAACTCAGTCAGGTTTCCCGTGGTCGGAAATCCAAGGTAGTATTGATAGGCCGACACCGCCGAGCGTGTCTTTGACCCAAATACCCCATCCGGCGTTCCGGCGGCAAATTCGAAATAGTTGAGCGATGTCTGGATGTCCCGCCGCTCTGCGCGGGCGGCGCTGTAGGCTGCGTTACGACGCTGATTCTTCAAGCCTTCGTTGACAATGACACCACCGATGATTCCGCCCAGGATCCCGGCGCCCAAACTATCTGCAAAAACAGGCTGAATTGGGGACGCAAGTAACGATGCGGACAGGATAGCAGTTGCAAGTGATTTCAGTTTCATGACAATACCCCCGATGTAATATGCCGCAACCCTAGCATGTTTTTTTCGTCGCGCGAGCAATTTCGTGACTCTTTGCCCCAGGATTTCAGGTGGCCCATATGCCGGAATGGCTTATCGCAGAAACACCTGTGCCCTATCCTGAAGCCGTCGCCGGGATGGAGGCGCGGGTTGCCGGCATTTTGGCGGGGGACCTGCCGGAAGCGATCTGGTTGCTGGAGCATCCGCCGCTATACACCGCCGGCACCAGCGCTGATCCGGCCGACCTGCTGGAGCCGGACCGGTTTCCGGTTTTTCCCAGCAAAAGGGGCGGGCAATATACCTATCACGGGCCGGGGCAAAGGGTGGCCTATGTGATGCTGGATCTGAACAGGCGCGGCCGCGATGTGCGGTGTTATGTGCGCAAGCTTGAAGACTGGGTGATCGCGACCCTGTCTGATTTCAATATCAAAGGGGAAATCCGCGAAGGCCGGGTCGGGGTTTGGGTGGCACGACCGGACAAGCCCGCCGGCCCGGGCGGCCTTGTTCGGGAAGACAAGATCGCGGCCATCGGGGTGCGCATCCGCAAATGGGTGGCGTTTCATGGCATTTCGATCAATGTCGAACCTGACCTTGAGCATTTCAGCGGGATCGTGCCTTGTGGCATCCAAGATCATGGCGTGACATCGCTGGTCGATCTGGGCTTGCCGGTGGGCATGGCCGAGCTTGATCTGGCGTTAAAACGGAATTTTGACAGGATTTTCTGCGCTTGATTGCGCCGACAGGGGCCGGAGGGGGCTGGCGGCCCCCTCCGGACCTCCCCCGCGAGTATTTTTACCAAAAAGAAATCACAGCGGGACCACGACCCTGCGGTAGAGATGCCAGGTGGCATGGCCGAGCACCGGCAGCACGATCAGCAGCCCCAGAAACAGCGGCAGCATGGCCAGAACGGTCAGCACACCGATGACGGCGGCCCAGAACACCATAAGCACCGGGTTCTGCGCCACGGCGGATACGCTGGTGATCATGCCGGTGACGAAATCGACCTCGCGGTCCACCAGCAACGGAAAGCTGACCACGCTGATCGCATAAAGCAACAGCGCCAGCAGCCCGCCCACGACCGAGCCGACGGCCAGCATCGTCAGGCCCTGTGGCGACCACAGCAGCGCGTAAGACGAGCTGATATTCGTCATTGCCGCCAGGCCAAAAAACAGCGCAAAGACCAGATGCGCCAGGTAAAACCAGATCCCGAAGAAAAAGGTCACGATAAAGGCGATCGAGGGAATCTGGCGGTCTTTTTGGCGCAGGATGCGCCCCAGAACCCCGTTCCAGTCCGGTCTTTGCCCCATTTCAAGCTGATGGCTGACCTCGTATAGCCCCACGACCACGAAAGGACCGATCAGGGGGAAACCGACCGCGACCGGCAGGATCAGCCAACTGGACTCCCACACCGTGAGTTGAAGAAAAATCACAATGCCGCCAAGCACGAATATCCCGGCGATCACCAGCCCGAACACCGGCGCGGCAAAGAAATCGCGCCAGCCCGCGCCAAAGGCATAAACCAAGTCAGAAAAAGCGATCTTCCGGACATGGGGCACGCCGGAAGATGGCGGGGTTGTATCCGGCATCGGACCCTCCATCAAACCTGCGCCGGATATTTCACCCTCTTGTTCGGCGGTTGGCCCAGATTGGCCGGGACGGGGCGGACAAATCAAGCCTTTTGCGACGGGACCGGCGTTTTTTGCCGCGACCAGAGGCCAGAGCGCGAAAAAAATCCCGAATTCGCCGGAAAATCGGCCCTGCGGCATATCAAACAGTTGAGGCCGCTGCCGCGCTCGTTTACCAGTCTCCGCAGACTTCCTGTTCATCCGGCAACGGATTCGCAGGTTCGCCAAGACGTGTCAGGAGAAGAATAAATGGCAGACGCAGCCGCACACGCCCATGACGATCATCCGAAGAAAGGGTTCTTTACCCGCTGGTTCATGTCCACGAACCACAAGGATATCGGCATTCTTTACATTTTCACCGCCGGGGCCCTGGGCTTTGTGTCGGTGCTTTTCACGGTTTACATGCGCCTTGAGCTG
>JAURMY010000231.1 GCA_030830465.1 Alphaproteobacteria bacterium | reverse complement strand
TCGCAAACTCTGGCTGTCAGACGCGACTCAGCCCTTTGGGTTTGAACGCGGCACCTATGCCCATATCGCGGCAATGGGGGTGATCGCCGCAAGCCACGCCCCGGCAAGCACCATTGATAAGGTATTGCAATCCTTACCTAAAGGCGGATGTTTTACGCTTTCCTTAAACGATCACACCCTTCAGGACCCGGCGTTCGAGGCGCGGATTGTCGAGAATATTGACACCGGAAATGCCGTGTTGCTGTTCCGTGAATATGGCAGCCACCTGCCCGGTCTGGATATGAAATCCAACGTCTACGTCTTGCAGAAAACCTGAATGCCCGAGCGGTTCGCGCCATCGCCGAACGGTTTTTTGCATTTGGGTCATGCCTTTTCCGCCCTTACCGCTTGGCGGGCCGCACAGGCGCGCGGTGACATGTTTTTGCTGCGGATCGAGGATATCGACACCACCCGGTCCAGGGCGGAATATGAAGCCGCAATTTATGACGATCTGGCCTGGCTTGGCATCCGCTGGCCGCAGCCGGTGATGCGCCAGTCGGACCGGATGCCGGCCTATGAGTCAGCGATCAACCAATTGATTTCCAACGGCTTATGTTACCCCTGCGCCTGTACGCGCCGCGATATCACCGCCGCCCTATCCGCCCCGCAGGAGGGGGCTGATCCGGCATTTGGCCCGGACGGGCCGATATATCCGGGCACCTGCCGCCACCGCGCCGCTCCGGCGCAAACCGGCACGGATGCCTTGCGCCTGAACATGGCCAAGGCGGTCGATTTTCTGGGCGGCGACGCGGCGGTTTCCAGGCTGAACTGGCAGGAAACCGGTGAAACGCCGGGACTGAACCCGTTGGATGCCGATGCGTTGATTCACCAATGCGGTGACATCGTTTTGGCGCGGCGGGATATCGGCACGTCCTATCATCTGGCCGTGGTGGTCGATGATGCAGCGCAGGGGATCACCCATGTGACCCGCGGCCGGGACATGGCCGCGGCCACCGCGATCCATCGGGTTTTGCAGGCCTTGCTGGACTTGCCCACCCAGATCTATCACCACCACCGATTGATCCGGGACGCCACGGGCAAGCGTCTGGCCAAACGGGATGACGCGCGGTCATTGCGTCGCTTCCGGGCGGATGGGGCGACACCGCAGGACATCCTGAACCTGATCGGTCTAGAGGATCGGCTGGCTTAGCTCCACTTCAACACCACCCTCTAGACCAATGTAAAAACACGATTTTCTGTTTGTATGACAAGCCGGCCCGATCTGTTTGACCTGTAGCAACAGACAATCCCGGTCACAATCGACCCGCATCGCCACCAGCGTCTGCCGATGCCCGCTGGTTAGCCCCTTTTCCCAAAATTCCTGGCGGGACCGTGACCAGTAGGTCACTTTTTGGGTCGCAAGTGTCGTCGCCACTGCCTTGGCGTTCATCCAGGCCAGCATCAGCACCTCGCCGGTTTCGGCATCCTGTGCGATCGCGGGGATCAACCCGTTCTGGTCATATTTCAGGCTGTTTGGATCAAATTCCTGCATCGCCGCCCCCGGGTTCTTTTCAAATTCATCGTGATGCCCTATCTAACTTTTGCACGCCGATATGAAAAGGCCGGACGGATGAGCGACGACCAAGATCTAATCAAGCTGTATTCACAGCGCATTCTGGCGCTGGCGGCCAATATTCCTTTGACCGACCGTCTGGAAAATCCGGACAGCGTGGTCAAGAAACGCGCGCCCCTGTGCGGGTCGAATGTGACGGTCGATTTGAACGTGCGGGATGGCCGCATCACCGCCTATGGACAGGACGTAAAGGCTTGCGCGCTTGGTCAGGCAGCAGCGTCGATCGTTGGTGCCCATGTGATCGGCAGGACTTTACCCGAAATGATCGCCGCGCGTGACGCGCTTCGGGCGATGCTGAAAGAGTCAGGACCGGTTCCCGCGGCGCCTTTTGACGGGTTTGAAGTGCTTTTGCCGGCGCGGGCCTACAAGAACCGCCACGCCTCGATCCTCTTGGCGCTGGAAGCAACGGTTGAGGCTTTTGAGGCCGCGCAAAAAGCAAAATGCGCCTAAAAAAACGCCGCAGCTCCGAAAGGAGACCGCGGCGTAAAGGTGCGAGCCAAAGCGTTCATTTTGTGATCACACCTGCGGTGTGATCGGTGGATATCGGCCAGGCGCGCCGATATCGCTGCGTTTTTACTGGGGGACAGAGATACGCATTTTCAAAATGGCGCCAGGCCGCAGGCGAAATCAGATCAGACCGGGCAGGTAGAATCCCACGACCAGAACGACGAACAGGGCCGCGCCACCAATGCTGTCTTCCAAAAAGGTCGAAGGAGCGCGTGAAACGATGGTTTTAAGCTGCGAAATCATGGGAACATCCTGCCGATCGTGTTTTTGTTTCCTCTTTGTTCTATTATTTCGCTCAAATTGTAAAGAACTTTTTGAGAACATTTGTGAACTTTTGTTCTGTTTAGATCAGGATCGCCAGCTAACCAACTGATATCATGCGAATAGCTTTGTCCTGCTCCAAAAGGTACAAAAGAACACGGGCGGCCTGGCCGCGCGGCGACTGCAGTTCCGGGTCTGTTCCAATCAGCATACGCGCGTCATCCAGCGCGGTTTTCATCAAATCAGGCTGGGTTTCCAGATCGGCAATGCGGAATTTCGGCAGGCCCGATTGCTGGACCCCCAAGACATCGCCCGCCCCGCGCAGTTTCAAATCAATCTCGGCCAGCGCAAAGCCGTCCTCGGTGTCGCGCAGGGCTCGCAGGCGTTTGTCCGCCGTGTCGCCAATCGGCGGCGCATAGAGCAACAGGCAAGACGACTGCACAGACCCGCGCCCGACCCGACCGCGCAACTGGTGCAACTGCGCCAGGCCGAAATTCTCGGCCTGCTCGATCACCATGATCGAGGCATTGGGCACGTCAACCCCCACTTCAATCACCGTGGTCGCGACCAAAAGACTGGTTTCACCGGCAATGAACCGCGCCATGGCCGCATCTTTTTCGGTCACAGGCATCTGCCCGTGCACCAGCCCGACGGCCCCGTCGCCAAGCGCCAAACGCAGGCTGCGAAACCTGTCGGCGGCGGCGGTCCATTCGACCGCCTCGCTTTCATTGACCAGCGGGCAGACCCAATAGGCCTGTTTTCCCTCGGAAATCGCGGTTTTCAGATGGGTGATCACCTCATCCAGCCGAGTGATCGG
The DNA here is from genome assembly GCA_030830465.1 of Alphaproteobacteria bacterium. The sequence goes on along the minus strand of JAURMY010000231.1, from coordinate 7,368 downwards.
CATCACCACGGTTTTGATCGGTTGCCGGCCCGGCGGCTTTTCGTCCAGCACCGAAACATCCATATCGCCATATTGCGACAGCGCCAGCGACCGCGGGATCGGCGTCGCCGTCATCACCAGAACATCGACCGCGCGCCCCTTGCCGCCCAGTTCCATGCGTTGCGCCACCCCAAAGCGGTGCTGTTCGTCGATCACCGCCAAACGAAGATCCTGAAATTCAACATCCGCCTGAAACACCGCATGGGTGCCCAGCAGAATTTGGATCTTGCCGGATTTGAGCGCTGCCAGCTTGGCCGCCCTTTCGCTGCCCTTGTCGCGCCCGGTCAGAATTTCGATCACCACGCCTGCGGCCTCGGTCAAAGGCAGCAAACTGCTCAGTTGCTGGCGCGCCAGAATTTCGGTCGGGGCCATCATGACGCCCTGACCGCCGGCCTCGACCACGGTCAACAGCGCCATCAGCGCCACCAGCGTTTTGCCTGAGCCCACATCCCCCTGCAACAACCGGTTCATCCGCGCGGCATCGCCAAGGTCATCGGCGATTTCCCCGATGGCACGCTGTTGTGCCTCGGTTGGCTTGAACGGCAGTTTTTTCAATACCTTGGATTGCAATCTTCCAGTGGCAATACTGGCCCGACCGGTCGCGCGCTTGATCCGGCTGCGCGCCAAAGCAAGGGTCAACTGGTGGGCAAACAACTCATCATAAGCCAGCCTTTCGCGCGCCGGATGACGGGGGGAAATCTGGTCAATCCCGGTCGGTCGATGGGCCTGGTTCAGCGCGGTCTGCCAATCAGGCCAGGCCTGCTGCGCCTTGAGGCCGGGCTCGATCCACTCGGCAAGCGCCGGCACCAGATCCAGCGCCGAACCGCTGGCCTTCAGCATGACCTTTTGGCTGATGCCCGCAGTCAACGGATAGCCGGGTTCAAACTCGGGAATTTCCGCCGCCTCCTCGCGGCGCAAGATATGATCCGGATGGACGATCTGCGCGACACCATCAAAGATTTCAAGCTTACCGGAGATGATCCGCCTTTGACCGGTCGGCAAGGTCTGGCGCAGCCAATCCGCGCGGGCATGAAAAAACACCAGCTGGAAACTGGTTTCGGAATCCTGAACCGTCACCCGGTAAGGCCGCCCCTTGACCGCATTCGGGTGGTGCAGGCCGATTTCAACCTCAACCGTGACGGTCGCAGGCGCGCTTACATCGCGCACCGTGTGGCGCAGCCGCCGGTCGGTCCCGGTATATGGCAGGGTCAGCAACAGGTCGCGCGGCCGGGTGATTCCCATCTGGCCCAGATTTTGCGCCAGTTTCGGGCCGACGCCCGACAGTTTCGTGGCTTCGGCAAACAGGGGAAACAGGATTTCCGGGCGACCGCTCATCCGCGCAGTTTCAGGTGTTTCGACCGATAAGATCAAGCCATTCGGCTTCATCCAGCACTTTCACACCCAATTCCGCCGCTTTTTTCGCCTTTGACCCGGCACCGGGACCGGCGATCAACAGATCGGTCTTGGCGGAAACCGAACCGGCGACTTTCGCGCCCAAGGCTTCTGCGGTGGCCTTCGCCTCGGCCCGCGTCATCTGTTCAAGCGTTCCGGTGAACACCACCGTCAATCCCGCGACCGGACTGCCGGAAATATCCTTTGGCGCCACCGGGATGATCTCAAGCGCGGCGATCAACCGGTCGATTGAGGCGCGCGAACTGTCCTGATGAAACGCCGTCACCAAAGCCGCCGCCATGACAGCACCCACCCCGTCAATCGCCAGCAGATCGTCCCATTCCGGCCCGGACCCGATGATCGCCCTGGTCAAAGTGGTTTCAAAGGCGTCCCAGGTCATGAAATGGTTGGCCAGAAGATTGGCGCTGTTTTCCCCGACATGGCGAATTCCCAGCGCGAAAATCAGCCGGTTCAGGGGAATATGTCGCTTTTCTTCAATCGCGGCGAACAGATTGCGCACGGATTTCTCGCCCCAGCCGTCCCGGTTCTGAAGCCGGGTCAGGTTTTTGGCATCCCGTGCCGACAGGGTGAAGATGTCCGCAGGCTCGCGGATTGGCAGTTGGTCGTCGGCAAAAAACGCCTCGATCTGTTTGTTGCCAAGACCTTCAATGTCAAAGGCGGCGCGCGAGACGAAATGTTTCAGTTTTTCAACCGCTTGCGCCGGGCATATCAACCCGCCGGTGCATCGGCGAACGGAATCCCCCTCTTCGCGCACCGCTTCAGAGCCGCATTCAGGGCAGGTTTCGGGGAATTCATAGGGCCGGCTGTTTTCGGGGCGTTTGCCCAGATCAACGTCGCGCAGCTTGGGGATGACATCCCCGGCGCGGTACACTTCAACCCAGTCACCGATCCTGAAATCCCGCCCGCCCCGGATCGGCTGACCTTTGCTGTCGCGCCCGGCGATATAATCCTCGTTGTGCAGCGTCGCGTTTGACACCACGACCCCGCCGACCGTGACCGGTTGCAGTCGTGCGACCGGTGACAGGGCGCCGGTTCTGCCGACCTGAATTTCAATCGCTTCCAGCCGGGTATGGGCGATTTCCGCCGGGAATTTATGCGCCAGCGCCCAGCGAGGGGTTGTAGAGCGAAACCCCAGACGGGCCTGAAGAGCCAGATCGTTGACCTTGTAAACCACGCCGTCAATGTCATAGCCAAGCGTGGCGCGCTGTGTTTCAATCCGGCGGTAATGGTCCAGCAAGGACGCAACAGACGGGCAAAGCTCGGTCAGCGGGTTTGTCGAAAACCCCAGGGATTCCAGATGTTTGATCGCGTCAATCTGGGTTTGCGCAAGGGGGGAGGAAACCTGTCCCCAGCTATAGGCGAAAAATCCAAGCGGCCTGCTTTTGGTGATCGTGGCATCCAGCTGGCGCAAGGACCCGGCGGCGGCGTTGCGCGGATTGGCAAAAGGTTTTTCACCCTTTTCGATCTGTCTTTCGTTCAGGGCCTGAAAATCCTTGTGCCGCATGTAAACTTCACCGCGCACTTCCAAAACGGCAAGGTCGGTGGCCAGCCTTTGCGGGATATCGCGGATGGTGCGGGCATTGGCGGTGACATTTTCGCCGGTCTCCCCATCGCCGCGGGTGGCCGCCTGAACCAATTGACCGTTTTCATAACGCAGGGACAAGGACAGGCCGTCGATTTTCGGCTCGGCGGTAAAGTCCAGTGGCGCGGCCGGGTCAAGACCCAGATATTTATGCAGGCGATCGTCAAACTCGGCGACATCTTCCTCCGTGAAAGCGTTGCCAAGCGACATCATCCGCTGCGCGTGGGCGACTTTCGCAAAACCGTCGCCCGGTGCCGCGCCGATCTGTTCGCTTGGGCTGTCAGCGCGTTTAAGATGCGGGAAGGCGTCTTCAAGCGCTGCGTTCAGACGTTTCAGCCGGTCATATTCCGCATCGGAAATCTCGGGCGCGTCTTTGCCGTGATAGGCCGCATTGGCCGTGGCGATCAGTGCCGACAGCCGGGCCAGTTCAGCCCCGGCTTCGGCTTCGGTCAGTTTCGTGACGTCTGCGTCGCCTGTCATGATTCCGGTCCCCCGCCCTTTGTCTTATGGCATAAGTCGCGGGCGGGATCAGGTCCAGTGTTTTACGAAGCCTGGGGCCACGGCCCATGGCATTGCCGTCGGAAACGATGCGCCCAGGGCGGTCGCGGTTGGCAAAGCTTCAGGCGTTCACCGCCATGGGCCGGGGCATTTCAATCCGTTCCGGATCGCGCAGAACATAGCCGCGCCCCCAAACCGTTTCGATATAGTTTTCGCCACCGGTTGCCACCGAAAGTTTCTTGCGCAGTTTGCAGATGAACACGTCGATGATCTTCAACTCTGGCTCATCCATGCCGCCGTAAAGGTGGTTCAGGAACATTTCCTTGGTCAGGGTGCTGCCCTTGCGCAGGCTGAGCAGTTCCAGCATCTGATATTCCTTGCCGGTCAGATGCACCGGTGCACCCTCAACCTCAACCGTTTTGGCATCAAGGTTGACCAGAACCCGCCCCGTGGTGATGACCGATTGCGCATGGCCTTTGGAGCGGCGGATAATCGCATGGATCCGCGCGATCAGTTCTTCCCGGTGAAACGGCTTGGTCAGGTAATCGTCGGCACCAAAGCCAAACCCCCTGATCTTGTTATCCGCATCGTCATTGCCCGACAGGATCAGGATCGGCGTGTCAATCCGCGCCCGGCGCAACTGGCGCAAAACCTCATGTCCGTTCATGTCGGGCAGGTTCAGGTCCAGAAGGATCAGGTCATAATCGTAAAGTTTCGCCAGATCGATGCCTTCTTCGCCCAGATCGGTCGCATAGACGTTCAGATTGGCGTTGGCCAGCATCAGTTCGATGCTTTTGGAGGTGGTGGGATCATCTTCAACCAACAAGATGCGCATGGGGTTTCTCCGCAAAATTAATATTCCCTGCCATCACATTGGCGCAGAATGGTTAACCAGTGGTTACCTGTTCCCAAGCTTTAGCAATACAATCTAGGGTTGTCTATACTTCTGTACCGCCGTGGCTTTCAGCGCCTTTTCCCCAAAGGCATGGGCCCGCGCCCGCCAGGACGACAATTCCTCATGCGACAGGTGGTACACATCGCAAGCCTCGTCGATCTGCATCAGGCCCGCATCCACCGCCTGCACCACCGCAGCCTTGCGGCTGGCGACCCAGCGGCATGTACCGGGCGGCGGCAAGTCTGCCCGGCTGATTTTTCGACCATCTGTCAGCGTCACAAAAACCGGGCCTTTTGGTTTCTTTATATACATGTCCATCCCTCCGATTTCGGAAAAGATGCCGGACCTGTCTTAAGAGAGACCTAAACCCGTCCTTGTGACTGTCTAAGATTTTCCTATATTGCAGCTAAAACCTGAAAGGCTGTGCCATGCTCGCGGCGAAATCCGATTCACCTGTCAATTCCTTGGGCTTTGCCAAAGCCCCGGCGGATACGCGCGTGCTGGTGGCGATGTCGGGCGGCGTTGACAGCTCGGTCGTGGCTGCGATGCTGGCCGAAGAAGGATATGACGTTGTTGGCGTGACCTTGCAACTTTACGATCACGGGGCGGCTTTGGCAAAAAAGGGCGCCTGCTGTGCGGGGCGCGATATCCACGACGCCAGACGGGTGGCCGAGGAGATGGGCTTTCCGCACTATGTCCTTGATTACGAAAATAAATTCCGCGAATCTGTGATTGACGAATTTGCCGATGCCTATTTGGCCGGGGCGACACCCGTGCCCTGTATCCGCTGCAATGAGCGGGTGAAATTCCGCGATCTGCTGGAAACCGCCAAAGACCTGAACGCCGATTGCATGGCCACGGGCCATTATATCCAGCGCTTTGACCACGGCCATGGGGCGGAGCTGCATGCAGCCGCCGACCCCAACCGCGACCAGTCCTATTTTCTGTTTTCCACAACGCCCGAACAACTGGACTATTTGCGCTTTCCCCTGGGCCATCTGACCTCCAAGGCAGAGACACGCGCGTTGGCGCGCAAATACGGCTTGCCGGTCGCGGATAAGCCCGACAGCCAGGATATTTGTTTTGTGCCGAACGGCTCCTATGCGGCGGTGATTGAAAAACTGCGCCCCGGTTCGGCGGAACCGGGCGAAATCCAGCATCTGGACGGGCGGGTTCTGGGCACCCATAAAGGCGTCATTCACTATACGATCGGACAACGCCGTGGCTTGGGCATCGGCGGGGGCGAACCCTATTATGTGGTCAAGCTGGATGTCGAAAATCACCGGGTGATTGTCGGCCCGAAAGAGGCTTTGGCGACACGGATCGTACCGCTGAAGGAAATCAACTGGCTGGGGCAAGGTGGTTTCACTGATGCCGCCGAGCATCATGTTCTGGTGCGGGTCCGCTCCACCCGCCCCCCGCGCGAGGCGATTGTCAGGCCGATTGACGCAACACATGCCGAGGTTGAGCTTTTGACCGCCGAAGAAGGCGTCTCGCCCGGACAGGCCTGTGTGTTTTACGCCCCCGACAGCAGCCGCGCTCTGGGCGGCGGCTGGATCTGGAACGGGCGCGGCTGAGGCCTAGGATCAGTCCTGACTGACGACCACGCAATCGCCATTGCCGCTGGGCTTTGCATTGCAGTCCGCAAGGCTGAGGATACGGGCCTCATCCGGGTTGGCGGCCTTGATGGCGGACCCCCAGTTGCCCGTGGACGGTGAAATCGCAAAAGCCTTGGATTTCCACGCGCGCTTGTATTTGCCGGTGAATTCTTCAGTGGCGTTTGAGGACAAGCTGAACCCAGACGGACCATTATAGCCTTTGGGCAGGAATTCGGCCACCACGACACAGCTTTCCGATGCGGCCTTTTTCTTCTTGTTACAGCCGTAAATCGCCGCCGCATGGGCGGTGGCCGCCGTGTGAAAGTTGATCGCCTGGGTCCCGGAGGACGCCAAAAGCCCCTCGGTCGGGGAAACGGCCAGGGCTTCGAAATATTTTTGCACCCCGGCGGCCTGCTGCAGGGCGATCTTATAGCTTTCCGGCACAAGGTCCGGGCGCAGAATGTGCACTTCGGTCGCAGATTTGCCGGTTTTATGCAGCATTTTTGCCGCCTCGCGCGCGTTCGGCAGATCCTGCGCGGTGGCCCCCGCCAGACCGGCCGCCAAAGCGACAGCCCCGCCCAGTGCAATCATTCCAAGTTTCCGCATATTTTTGCCTTTCGCCGTTTCTGTCGCGATATGTTCCTGACGAGTATAAGGCGGCGGCGGGCACAAACCACCGGCAATTGCTGCCATCGGCCCAAAATTGCCAAGGTGATGCAGCCCTGCAAGCCGCCGGATTCGGTCTGGACAGCGTGGCGCGTCCTGTTAGGTTTGCGCCATGTAACGAAGGACAATCCCATGACACTTGCCAAGGTTCTGGACCATATCGACGCCGACCTGCCCAATTCGATGGACCGGTTGATGACGTTTCTGCGCATCCCGTCGATCTCGACCGATCCGGCCTTCAAGGCTGAATGCGACCGCGCTGCCGATTGGCTGGTCGACGAATTGGCCGGGATCGGATTTGACGCCAGCAAGCGCACAACCCCCGGGCACCCAATGGTTTTGGGCCACCGCGCCGGCAGCGGCACCCATCTGATGTTTTACGGCCATTATGACGTTCAGCCGGTTGACCCTTTGAAACTATGGCATAATCCGCCCTTTGAACCGGCGATTGAGGATACCTCCGCCGGTCAGGTGATCCGGGGACGCGGCGCAGCCGATGACAAAGGCCAGTTGATGACCTTTGTCGAAGCCTGCCGCGCCTGGATCGCGGTACATGGTGACTTGCCGGTCAAGGTTTCGATGTTTTTTGAGGGCGAGGAAGAAAGCAGCTCACCCTCGCTGGTGCCGTTCATGAAGGCCAACAAGGACGAACTGACCGCTGACATCGCCCTGATCTG
>JAURMY010000230.1 GCA_030830465.1 Alphaproteobacteria bacterium | reverse complement strand
CGAATTGCGTTTTACCCGGCGCAAATTGCATCACCTAACGCGTTGAAATCTTTGATTTCAGGCAGCGTTTGGTGATGCAAGTGAAACGCAATTCGCCCTGAAGCCTGGACCACCCATCTTTGTTCCGAAAATACTCTGGGGGTCGCAGGGGGCAAAGCCCCCCGCGCTGCCATTCGGCACAACGGCTTACCGGTTGGCGATGGCTTCCTGCTCCTGCCGGCGGCGGCGCACCGTGGCGCGTTTGCTCAGGATGGATGATGACACCACCCCGACCGTCACAATCCCGATCAGGATCGAGGACAGGGCGTTGATTTCAGGACTGACACCCAGACGCACCTGACTGAAGATTTTCATCGGCAGGGTCGTGGCGGACGGGCCTGATGCAAAGGATGCGATCACCAGATCGTCCAGCGACAGCGTAAAGGCCAACAGCCAGCCCGAAATCACCGCCGGCGCGATGATCGGCAGGGTTACCGACCGGAATGCATCCCAGGGCGAACAGCCCAGATCCAGCGCCGCCTCTTCCAACGAGCGGTCAAAAGTGATCAGACGCGAGGACACCACGACCGAAACATAGCACATGGTAAACGTCGCATGGGCCAGCACGATCGTGCCCACCCCGCGGTTCAGCCCGATTGAAATGAACAACAACAGCAGCGACAGACCGGTGATCACGTCAGGCACCACAAGGGGTGCGTAGATCATACCGGAAAACAGCGTGCGCCCGTGAAACCGCCCGGCCCGCACCAGCACATAGGCTGCCATCGTGCCCAAAACCGTCGCCAGCGTCGACGACAGCAAGCCGACCTTCAGCGTGACCACCGCCGCGTCCATGAAGGCCTGATCGCGAAACAGCTCGCCATACCATTTGGTCGAAAACCCCGACCAGACCGTCACCAGTTTGCTTTCGTTGAACGAATAGACGATCAGGATCAGGATCGGCAGATAGAGGAACGCAAAGCCCAGCGTCAGCGAGGTCGCGTTGAACCATGAAAACCGCTTGTTCATTGGTCGGCCTCCTGCTGGCGCTGCTGTTGTTGTTGAAACAGCACAATCGGGATGATCAGGATCAACAGCAGCAACACCGCCACCGCCGAGGCGACCGGCCAGTCGCGGTTGCTGAAGAACTCGTCCCATAGGACTTTACCGATCATCAGGGTGCGCGAACCGCCCAGAAGGCTGGGGATTACGAATTCTCCCACGACAGGAATGAACACAAGGAAACATCCGGCAATGACGCCGGGCCGCGACAGGGGCAATGTGACCAGCCAAAAAGCGGTGAACCGCGAGCATCCGAGATCCTCGGCCGCTTCCAACAAATCGACATCCAGCTTTTCCAGGGTCGCGTAGATCGGCAAAACCATGAACGGCAAATAGGTGTAGACAATCCCGATATAGACCGCGATCGGGGTGTTCAGGATCACCAGAGGCTCATCAATCAGCCCGCTCCACAAAAGAATCTGGTTCAAATAGCCGTTTTGCCCAAGGATGCCGATCCAGGCATAGACCCGGATCAGAAAAGAAGACCAGAACGGCAAGATCACCAGCATCATCAGCGTCGGACGCCATTCCTCGGGCGCGTTGGCCATGCCGTAAGCGATGGGATAGCCCACCAGCAGGGTCAGCGACATCGACAGAAAAGCGATGGTCAGGCTGGAAAAATAGGCTTTCCAATAAAGATTGTCCTGCGCCAGCCAACTGAAGTTTTCAAAATCAAAGGCCGAAAACATCGCCTTGACCGAGGCCCAGCCCTCAGACAGATCCAATGTTGGCGTATAGGGTGGGATCGCCAGCGCCTGATCGGACAGCGAGATTTTCAGAACGATGCCAAAGGGCACCAGAAACAGCAGTAACAGCCAGGCATAGGGTACGAAAATCAGGAATAAGCGGCGATAATTCATGGTCCCTGCCCTATTGCGTCAGAACGACGCCGGCGGTCGCCGTGAAAGACACCCAGACCGTGTCATCCCAGGTGAATGCGCGACGCGCCAGACGGCGATGATTGGCGACCTGCGCCTTGATCACCTGCCCGTTGCTCAGCTCAACATGATAGGTCGACATATTGCCCAAATAGCCGATATCCAGCACCCGGCCCTCCAGCGCATTCGCGGCGTCGGCGGGTTTGTCGTTGGAAATCGAAACTTTTTCAGGCCGGATCGCAAAACAGCAATTCGCCCCCTTGGCCAGCGGCCCGTTTGGCGTGGCGTTGATCGGCGGCTGACCTTCGGCCCAGGAAATTTCGCAGGCATCCACCTTTGCCGATTTCACCGCCCCTTCGATCAGGTTCACATCGCCGATGAAATCCGCGACATAGCGGTTGTTGGGGTATTCATAGATGCGTTCGGGCGTCGCCACCTGAACCAGTGTGCCGTGGTTCATCACCGCGACACGGCTGGCGACGGTCATCGCCTCTTCCTGATCGTGGGTCACGATCACAAAGGTGGTGCCCAGCTTTTCCTGAATATCCATCAGTTCAAACTGGGTTTCCTCGCGCAGCTTTTTGTCAAGCGCGGCAAGGGGTTCGTCCAGAAGCAACAGCTTGGGCGCCTTGGCAAGCGCGCGGGCCAGGGCGACGCGCTGGCGCTGGCCGCCGGAAATCTGATGCGGTTTGCGGGCGCCGAACTTTTTCAGTTGCACAAGCCCCAGCATTTCTTCCACGCGGGCGGCAATCTGGTCCTTGGGCATGTCGGACCGTTTCAAACCAAAGGCGATGTTATCGGCCACGGTCAGATGCGGAAACAGCGCATAGGACTGGAACATCATGTTGACCGGGCGCTTGTTGGGTGGAACACCGCTGATGTCTTTGCCGTCAAGCGTGATGGTGCCCTGTGTCGGGGTTTCAAAGCCCGCCAGCATCCGCATCAGGGTCGTCTTGCCACAGCCCGAGGGGCCAAGCAGCGCAAAGAATTCGCGTTCGTAAATATCAATTGAAAGATTGTCGATGGCGACGAAATCCCCAAATTTCTTGGTCACGCCCTCAAACTTGATCAATGGTTTTGCGGTCTTGTCTTCCCAAGGCGCGAAAACCGTTCCTTTGCCTGCGTCTTTTGTCATGATCCCCCCAAAATAAACCCCCCGCAAATCGCTTTGCGGGGGGTCTGAAGTCTTAGTTGCCGGTTTTAATGGCGGTCCACATGCGGGTTACGACCTTTTGAACTTTTTGGTCGTAAGCCGTTGTAATGTAGAGGTTATTGACAGCCTCTTCCGGCGGATAGATCGCCGGATCGCCGATCACATCTTCGACCAGAAACTCTTGCGAGGCCTTGTTGCCATTCGCATAGTAGACATAGTTCGACGCATCCGCGGCGTTATGGGCGTCCAGCATGAAGTTGATGAACTTGTGCGCCCCGTCCGGGTTCGGCGCGTCCGTCGGAATCGCCATCATGTCAAACCACATCAACGCGCCTTCTTTCGGGATCGAATAGTTGATTTCGACGCCGTTATCGGCCTCTGCGGCGCGGTCCCGTGCCATCAGCACGTCGCCGGACCAGCCGAAGGCCACGCAGATTTCACCGTT
>JAURMY010000229.1 GCA_030830465.1 Alphaproteobacteria bacterium | reverse complement strand
CGCGCCACCGGCCCGGCTGATGGCAGAGGCGATCCGCCGAACATACTGGCTGGAACCGCCTTCGACCGTGTACCACTGATGGGTGTTGGGCGTCAGCAACGCATGGTTGTGGAAAAACTGCACCAGCGACCGGGCCGGAAAATCCGCCATTTGTTCGGGCGTTGACGACCAGATCGCGCCGGACATCGGCAGCAGATAATACCGGCGGAACCAGTCACCCATCTTGAGCCCGTCAAGAAGCGCGCCAAGCGTCACGTCCGGGTCTGTGGCGGCCTCAAGCGCGCGGCTGTTAAAGCGCAGAATATCCGTCATCATGCGCCAGAATTGCGGTCTGGCAAGGTTTCGGGTCTGCGCTGCAAGCGATGAAATATCGCTCATGGCATATTCAAGATTGCCGTTATTGACCGAGACACCAAAGCTCATGTCGCTTTTCTTTACCGGAACATCCAACTCGGCGAACATGCCGGTCAAATGCGGGTAGGTGTGGTAATTGAAGACGATAAATCCTGTATCGACCGGCTGATCGCCGTTCTTTCCGGCCAGAACGGTGCGTGAATGTCCCCCCAACCTTGGCGCGGCTTCAAATAGTGTCACGTCATAGTCCGGCGATAACAGATATGCGGCGGCTAGGCCGGCGACGCCACCGCCGATGATTGCGATAGGTTCGGGGCGGTGGGCTTCAAATGGCACGGCGGATCCTCGTTGTTTGGGTTCAAGAAGATCTACGCATCAAGCCCGAAACTGGATCAGTTGATAAAAAGTGATCCGATTGCCCGCCGCCGCCGTATTGCTTGCATGACAGGATATCAGACCATAGATGTTGAGAAACCGTCCGGGGCCGCACGCTCAGTGCCCGCCGGGATGCGATACGTGCAGCCGAGGGCCGGAATGAGTGACTCGAAAGAAGACCCGGACTGGAACGCCTGCCTGCTGCGCATCGCAAAAAACCAGGACCAGGCGGCCTTCGCAGCATTGTTTCGCCATTTCGCGCCGCGGATCAAAGCCTATCTGATCCGCAGCGGCGGAACGCCGACCCAGGCCGAGGAAGCAACCCAGGAGGCCATGGCGACCGTCTGGCGAAAAGCCGGGATGTTTGATCCTGCCAAAGCGGGCGCGGCAACCTGGATCTATCGGGTGGCACGCAACAAGCAGCTGGATGCGATCAGAAAGCAAAGGCGGCCCGAGCCAGAGGATCTGCCATGGGTCGGAACCGAGTCCAGCGATCCGGCCGCCGAAGTCGCGCTGGAACAAGAGCAACAGGCCTTGCGAAAGGCCGTCGCGATCCTGCCCCAGAAACAAAGACTGGTGATTGAGCAGGCGTTTTTTTCAGACCTGAGCCACGCAGAAATCGCCGAAGTGACAAAGCTGCCGCTTGGCACGATCAAATCCCGTATTCGCCTGGCAATCGACCGTTTGCGCGGCGAACTCGACGCTGAGATGAGATAACATCATGGACACAACACACCACATTCCTTCTGAAATTCTGGCCTCCTACGCGGCCGGATCGCTTGATGAGGCGTTCAGCCTTGTCGTTGCCTGTCATGTTTCCCTTTGCGACACCTGCCGGGCAGAGGTCGAATCCTATGAGGCCGTCGGCGGTGTCGTTCTGGAATCGGCGCAAACCGAAGCGATGTCACCCAATGCGCTGGAGGCGACAATGGCGATGATCAAGTCGGCGCCAACTGTTTCGGCCAAACCGCAAAGGCAGGCAAAGCCCTCGGTGTTTCCCGCGCCATTGCAACATTATGCCGGGGCGGCACCCGAAGACGTGCGGTGGCGTTCAATCGGCGGCGGCGTGAAACAAGCGGTTCTGGCCTGTTCAGGCAATGCAAAGGCGCGGCTATTGTTCATTCCCTTCGGTCAGGCGGTCCCCGAACACAGCCATAATGGGCTTGAACTTACCCTTGTTCTGCAAGGCGCGTTTGCCGACTCGGTCGCGCGTTTCGCGCGCGGCGATGTTGAAATCGGCGACGGCGATCTGGAGCACCAGCCGATCGCAGAGCCGGGGATGGATTGCATTTGCCTTGCGGCGACGGATGCCCCGCTGAAATTCAAAGCGCTGCTGCCGCGCATGTTCCAGCCTTTCATCGGGATCTAGGTGGCAGGTTTACGCAAAGTGATCCAGCGCCCGGGTTCGCGCGTATGACCTGCAACCCAACAAAAGGATTGCGCCATGCAGATTGTCGTTCTTTATGTCACGACCGCTGTTTCGTTTCTGGCACTTGATGCCGTGATGTTGAAAACCGTGATGCGCCCGGTTTTTGAGCGTCAGATTTCCGATTGGCTGCTTCAGGATATCCGGATCGGGCCGGCGATCGGGTTTTACCTGTTTTACGTGCTCGGGGTTCTGTGGTTTGTTTCCCTGCCCGCGTTGCGTAATGATGAGCCGTGGCAGGCGCTGCTGGGCGGCGCTATCCTGGGCGCCGTTGCTTACGGGACCTATGAATTCACCAATTTCGCCACGCTGAAAGCATGGTCATGGGAAATGGTCGCGATTGACCTGACATGGGGAATCGCCCTGACCGCATTCTCAGCCTGGATCGGCGTG
>JAURMY010000228.1 GCA_030830465.1 Alphaproteobacteria bacterium | reverse complement strand
GCCGCCGGTCTGACCCGGCGCGCAGGGGTTGATCGCCGGCGGCAGGCGGCGTTTGGCTATGCGCCCGGCCCGTCCGCCCGGGCGTCGGTTGTTGGTGTCTTGCGCCATGGGACGTCCCCTTTGGTTGCCCCAGTTTGATCCGCCGCCGCCCGCGGGAACATGTCCGGTGGCGACATTCCGCTTCGCATTCAGACGGTTTTCCGGTCATTCTGACGTGGTGGACTGAAACGCAAGACAGGGGGAGCCATGAAGACACAAACGCGCGTGGTGGTGATTGGCGGCGGGATCGCCGGATGTTCAACCCTTTACCACCTGACCCAGGAAGGCTGGAACGATGTTGTCCTGCTGGAACGCAATGAGCTGACCTCGGGCACCACATGGCATTCGGCGGCACAGGTCACCAATTTCGGCATGACCCAGACGATGATCGGGCTGAAAAGCCACTCGATCAGATTGTATCAGGAACTGGCAGCCGATCCTGAATATCCGATCAACTATCACCACGGTGATGGCGGCATCCGTTTGGCCAACAGCGACAGGGTGATGGACGGCTATCGTCATTTCACCAGCATGGCCAAGGGGATGGGGGTCGATTTTGAAGTGATCGACGCGCAGGAATGCGCCCGCCGTCACCCGCTGATCACCACCGATCGCCTGACCGGTGGATTGTGGGATCCGCTGGACGGCGATATCGACCCTGCGCAACTGTGTCAGGCATTGGCGCGCCGCGCCCGCAAGGCAGGGGCCGAGATTTATCGCAACACCCCCGTCACCGGCCTGATCCAGCACAAAGACGACAGCTGGACGGTGCAGACCGAACAGGGCGATATTGCCTGTGAAATTGTCGTTAACGCCGGTGGTTACCGGGTCAACGAGGTGGGTGCGATGATGGGGGTGCAGCACCCCGTCATGTCGATGGAGCACCAGTATTTCCTGACCGAACCGATCGAAGGCATCGTTGATTTTGGCAAACGGGTGCCGCTGTTGCGCTGCCCGATTGATGATTTTTATTGCCGTCAAGAAAAGAAGGGCCTGCTGGTCGGGTTTTATGAGCAGGACTGCAAGACCTGGGGCATGGACGGGATCGACCCGAACTTTGTCAATGCGCTGTGTCCCAGCGACACGGACCGGGTGCTGCCGGTGCTGGAAAACGTGTTCAGGCGGATGCCGGCGCTGGAACAGGCCGGGATCCACACCATCGTGAACGGCCCGATCACCTATTCTATGGATGGCGCGCCGCTGGTCGGCCCGATCCCTGTCAAACGCAACGCCTTTTGCATCATCGGGCTGCGCGCGGGTATTGGCGAGGGCGGCGGTCACGGCTGGTTGCTGGCGCAACAGATCGTGCATGGCGAGGCGCAGTATGACACTTGGGTCACCGATCCCCGCCGCTTTGCCGGCCATGCGACGGTGGAACTGACCGCCCTTAAGGCGATCGAGGATTATAAGAACGAATTCCGGTTTCACTTCCCGCATGAACACCGCCCCGCCGGGCGTCCGGTGAAAACCACGCCGCTGACCCCCGTTCTGGCGGCGGAAGGGGCCGAGTTTGGTGTGGTCAACGGCTGGGAAAGGGTGGCCTATTTCAAACCGCGCCCGGATTTTCACGAAACCCACGGCTTTACCTTCAATGAAAGTTTCGCGGTGGTGGCGCAGGAGGTGCGGGCGGTTCAGTCGGGCGTGGGTCTGACCGAGGTCAACGGGTTCAACCGTTTTGAAATCACCGGCCCCGGCGCGCGGGACTGGCTGGACCGAATGTTCTGCACCCGGATGACCCACAGGCCGGGCAGGCTTGGTCTGGGCTATTTGCTGAACCATCAGGGGCGAATCAAGTCCGAGGCGACGCTTGCCCAACTGGACCGCGAGACCATCTGGTACGGGTCGGCCGCCGCATCGGAAATCCACGATATGGATTGGCTCTGCGCCCATAAGCCCCAGGGTGGCTCGGTTTCGATCCGGTCTTTGACCAATGACATGACCATTCTGGTTCTGGCCGGTCCCAAGGCGCGCGCGGTCTTATCGGGTGCGGCGCGGGGCGACTGGTCGGCGGCGGCCTTTCCCTGGCTGTCGGTGCGACGCGCGACGGTCGGCACCGCCCCGGCGGTCGTGATGTCGGTCAGCTTTTCCGGCGAACTGGCCTATGAAATCCACGTTGCCAATGCCCAGCTGCACTCAGCCTATCTGGCGCTGCGCGCGGCCGGGCGGGCGCATGGCTTGACGTTGTTTGGCGCGCATGCGGTGGACTCGATGCGGCTGGAAAAAGCCTATCGCCACTGGAAAGCGGATCTGGTGACCGAGTTCACACCTTTTGAAAGCGGTCTGGCGCGTTTCGTGGATATGACCAAACCGGATTTCATCGGCAAAGTCGCCCTGACAGCGGCGCAACCGGCCAAGGCCTTTGTCACGCTGGAGCTTGCGTGCAGCCATGCGCCCGCCACGCCGGGCGACAGTATTCTGGTATCGGGCAGGGTGGTTGGCACCGTCACATCGGCAGGCTGGGGCCACCGCACCGGCAAGAACATCGCCATGGGCTTTGTGGACAGGGCCAGAGCCGAAGACACGTCAGCCTTGCAGGTTGAGGTGATCGGGCGACCGGTCGCCGCCCGAATCGCCGCAGAAGCGTTTTATGATCCGCAAAACCGCTTGCCGCGTTCATAGGCCGGGGCTTGCCGCGAAACGCCATATTTCGGCCTGAATTCGCGGCCCTCAAACGGGTGATTAACCCCATATAGGCAACAATCTTTGCCCGGCACGGCGGGCTTGGTCCGGGGCG
>JAURMY010000027.1 GCA_030830465.1 Alphaproteobacteria bacterium | reverse complement strand
CATGCCGCCGACAAAGCCGACCTTGCCGGTTTTGGAGGCCATCGCCGCCATCATACCGACCAGATAGGAACCTTCGTTTTCGTTGAACACGACCGAACGCACGTTCGGCTGGTCTACGACCATGTCAACGATGGCAAAGTTGGTGCCGGGGAAGTCTTTGGCCACTGTGTCCAGCGCCGAGGCAAAGGAAAAGCCGACAACGACGATCGGGTTGTCCCCTTCTTCGGCGAACCGGCGCAGGGCCTGTTCACGCTGGGCTTCCGAGGTCAGTTCGATTTCGCGATACTTGCCGCCGGTTTCGGCAGCCCATTTTTCGGCACCGGCAAATGCGGCTTCGTTGAACGACTTGTCGAACTTGCCGCCAAGGTCAAAGATGATTGCCGGATCGGCCGCTGCTGCACCCGCCATCAGGGCAAGGGCGCTGGCAGTACCGAGGACTGTTTTCATAAAAGTCATGGTTATCTCCCGTTGATTATTCTGTGCGAAGGCCGTCGTTCCAGCAGAAAGGAACAGATTCAACCCCCAGATCAGTCTAGACCATGCGCCATAAAGACAGAAGGCCCGAAACCCGGTCAACACATTTTTTACCGAATATTCAAAAAATGCACCTGCGGGTGTCGGTTCCCTAGCGTCACCCTGTGGATAAGTCTTTTCGCATCACAAGCGCGCCGGTTTTTTCGCCTCGGGTGCCGTGGTAATAGTCTTTTCTGTATCCGGCATCGTCGTAACCGGCATCCCGGTACAAGGCCAGGGCGGCGGCGTTGGTTTCGGCAACCTCCAGAAAAATCTCTTCCGCGCCGGATTCGCGGGCGCGGCTTTCAAACCTTTCCAGCAAATCACGGGCCTGTCCCTGCCTGCGCGCATCAGGGTGAACGGCCAGTGTCAAAAGCTCCATTTCCGGCCCCGCCTGACGGCCAAGAAGAAACCCGTCTGGCGTTTCCAGCAGAACCGTTCCGGGTGTCGTCAGAACGGCCTGAAACGCAGCCGCGCTCCAGGGTTCGGGTGTGATGAAACAGGCCCGGTGCAACCTTTCCAGGTCCCCGGCGGTCACGGCAGGATCACCGGCGGCGGATCTGCGGCGGGGGCCGCATCCGCCGACCGGATATAAAGCGGCGCGGGGCGGGGTTGCGCCGACCGGTGGCGGTCCAAAGCAACGCGCGCAATAGCTGTGGCGACGGGCATCGCGGGTTCGGCCGCCTTGATACCAAGTGCCGCCGCGAAATCCAAAGCGTGGTCGCCGACACAGCATAGGGCATCGGCGGCATAGGCCGACAGATCATCACCCTCACCCCAAAGAAGCGGCGCGGCGGCGTGGTCGTTGTGCAGAACCTGCAAATAGGTCTGCCCGCGCCGGGCGTCGACCGCGACAAGGGTCGGGCGCGGCAGCCCTTCGGACAGCGCCTGAAAGGTCGACACACCCACCGCCGGAATGCCCAGAGACAGGGCCAGACCGCGGGCCGAGGCCACTGACAACCGGATGCCGGTGAAATTGCCGGGTCCGGTGCCGACACCCAGTGCCGTCAAATCGGACCAGTCTTTGCCCGCATCCGCCAAAATTTCGGCCAAAAGCGGGAACAGCCGCTCTGCCTGACCTTTGGACATGGGTTCAACCCGTTGATCCAAAACGGTTTCGCCCAATAACAAAGCGGCCGCGCAATGCGCGGCCGATGTGTCAAATGCCAGGATCAGCGGCTCAGGCGGCAACCGGGCGCACCTCGGTCACTTCGGGGATATAATGGCGCAGCAGGTTTTCGATGCCCATTTTCAGGGTCATGGTCGAGGACGGACAGCCGGCGCAGGCGCCTTTCATATGCAGATAGACAACGCCACGGTCAAAGCCGTGAAAGGTGATGTCGCCGCCATCCTGGGCCACGGCGGGACGCACGCGGGTATCCAGCAATTCCTTGATCTGGGTAACGATTTCGCTGTCAGGCTCGTCGCTGGAAGTGTGGGCCGACTGTTCCTTGCCGCTGGCGATGACCGGTTGGCCCGACTGGTAATGTTCCATGATTGCGCCCAGGATCGAGGGCTTGAGATGGTTCCAATCCAGCGTGTCCTGCTTGGTGACGGTGACGAAATCCATGCCGAAGAAAACGCCGGTGACGCCGCTGACATCAAACAGGCGCGTCGCCAGGGGCGAACCGGCCGCTGTGTCCGCCGAGGGAAAATCCGCCGTGCCCATTTCCAGAACGGTCTGACCGGGCAGGAATTTCAGGGTCGCGGGATTCGGGGTGGCTTCGGTTTGGATGAACATGGGAGATCCTTTCGGCTGTGCCCAAGGCTATGTCGTTCCTTAGCAATTTTGTCAAGTTCTTTAGAAGGATTCTAAACTTGCTCAGGTGACGGCGATGATCGCTTCTTTGCTCATCCCGCCGGGAACGATGGTGACCGGAATCGGCAGGGTCCCCGATGAGCGCATCATATGGGTGACCAGCGGTCCGGGGCCTTCCTTGCCGGTGCCCGCGCCCAGAACCAATATGCCGATTTCGGAATCCTCCTGAATAAAGTCCAGGATTTCGGTTTCCGATTTGCCTTCGCGGATCACCAGTTCGGGGT
>JAURMY010000227.1 GCA_030830465.1 Alphaproteobacteria bacterium | reverse complement strand
CGGCCACCGATACCGGCACAAATCCCGGCAGCGAGGACAATTCTTTCAGCGTATCGGCCTGATCCTCGGCACTAAGCGGGATCAGGCGCGACAAACGCTTCAGCACAGCGGCGGCGTCACCGGCCTGTTCGCGCACAATGATGATGCGGTAATTCTGGCTGTTTTCCGCCAGAGGCAGACCGTTTCGATCAAAGATCAGCCCGCGTGCCGGGGCGATCAGGCGAATGTTGATCCGGTTTTCTTCTGCCAGCAGGCGGTAATCCTCGCCCTGATCGACCTGAAGAAACCGCAGCCGCAGGCCCAACAGCCCCATGAAACCGGCTTGGGCACCGAACAGGATCAATCCGCGCCGGGTCGGGCGGCTGGTAAACCGGTCTGTATCGCGTTTCGGGTTGTTCATAGGCGGTGTCCGAAGCGGATCGCCTGATCGGGTGTGACCTTGCGGATCCGCAAGACAAAGTAACAGAAAAACACCACGACGGGATAGGCCAGCACGGTCACAAAATAATGAAACACCTCAAGCCCGAAACCCGGCGGGGTCACAAAGGCCAGGGTCAGGATAAGCCGATTGACCAGCAAGGCCAGAAACATAACGCCCGCCACAAACAGCCATTCAAAAGGAAATACCAGATCGCGAAACCGGTATTCCTGGGTGCGGATGAATTCGCAGGACAGGATCACGATCCCCGTCCACAGCCCAAGGGACCGCTGCAACAGGATGTCATCCACGAAGATCACCACCGCAATCAGCCAGAACGGCGCGAATTCGGGCCGCCGCAGCACAACGGCGAAGGTCAGGCACAGGGTCAGGTCGGGGCGCGGAACAAGGCCCGGCGTGAAACTGAGGGGTACAAGCGCCAGAAACAACAGCACCGCCGCGCACCCCAAAAAGACCGTCCGCCCAAGCCAGACCGTGGCAAACAGCGAATTAGCCATCCTTGCCATCCAGCGCCGGGGTTCCGATGATGGCATCGGTATCGCCGATCTTCTCGGTCGGCGCGGCGCGCATCACGCGCAGAAATTCAAGGCCCTGATAATCCGCCGACAATTGCACCAGCAACCGGCCATTGCCCGCCAGAATGACCTGTCCGACCAAAAGACCGGCCGGAAAGACGCCGCCATCCCCGGCACTGACCACGCGATCACCGGGATGGACCTGTTGCGGGCTTTCCAGAAAGTCGATCTCGGGGGAGCTGGTGTTCGTCCCCGACAGGATCGCCTTCTGGCCCGAGGGTTGGATCGTGACCGGAATGCGGCTGTTGCTGTCTGTCAACAGGATCACCCGGCTGGTGCTTTCGCCAACTCCGGCGATCCGGCCAACCAGTCCCAGCCCGTCCATGGTTGGCCAGCCCTCGACGATGCCGTCGCGCCGCCCGACATTGATCAGCGCCGATTGCCGGAAAGGCGAGCCTGAATCCGTCAGAACCACGCCGGTGACAAATGTCAGTTTCGGGTCAATTCTGACCTTGTTGAGATCAAGCAGCTTCGCGTTCTTCTGTTCCAGCTGAATGGCCGCCTCGCGCCAGCCCTTCAGGCGTTGCAGGTCGCGCCGCAGTTCCTGATTTTGCTCGTAAATGCTCGCATAAGACTGAAAATCCGCGATCATCCGAACCCCCGTGGCCACGGGAACAAGCGCCCAGTCCATGCTGGGAACGATCCGGTCAACCACGGCGTTTCGGAACCGTTCGACCCGCGGATTGTCGATCCGCCATAGCAGGAAAATCAAAAACAGGACAAACACCAGAATCCCGATCAGGACCCGCCTGATCGAACGGCTGTATTCCTGCTCTGCGTAACGGTCCCGGGCCATGGGTGTCCTTTGCGCCGTGGCTTGGATCAGCTGTCGTAGTCGATCACATGTTGCAGCTGTTTTTCAAACTCCAGCGCCTTGCCGGTGCCCATCGCCACGCAATTGAGTGATTCTTCTGCAACCGAAATTGCAAGGCCGGTCTGTTCGCGCAGGGCCAGGTCCAGATCGCCCAGCAAGGCGCCGCCGCCGGTCAGCATGACACCCCGGTCAACGATATCCGCAGCCAGGTCCGGCGGCGTGGCTTCCAGCGCGGTCATCACCGCTTCCTTGATCTGCTGGACCGGTTCGGACAGGGCCTCGGCCACCTGTGCCTGGGTGATCTCGGTTTCCTTCGGCACCCCGTTCAGCAAATCACGGCCACGGATTTCCATGCTGGCACCGCGTCCGTCATCGGGCATCCGCGCCGAACCGATGGAGGTTTTGATCCGTTCGGCGGTGGCTTCCCCGATCAACAGGTTATGCTGTCGCCGAAGATAGCTGATGATAGCCTCGTCCATCCGGTCGCCGCCAACCCGCACCGAGCGCGCATAGACGATGTCGCCCAGCGACAGAACCGCGACTTCGGTTGTGCCGCCGCCGATATCCACAATCATGCTGCCGGTCGGGTCGGTGATCGGCATCCCGGCACCGATGGCCGCAGCGATCGGTTCCGCGATCAGGCCGGCCTTGCGCGCCCCTGCGGACAGAACCGATTGCCGGATCGCCCGCTTTTCGACCGGTGTGGCGCCATATGGCACACAGACAATGATCTTGGGTTTGCTGAAGGTCGTCCGCTTGTGCACTTTGCGGATGAAATGCTTGATCATCTCTTCGGCGCTGTCAAAATCGGCAATCACACCGTCGCGCATCGGGCGGATCGCTTCGATTGAACCGGGTGTGCGGCCCAGCATCAGCTTGGCGTCTTCACCGACCGCAAGAACCTGCTTGCGCCCGTCCTTGATGTGATAGGCCACCACCGAAGGTTCGTTCAGCACGATACCCTTGCCCTTGACATAGACCAGCGTGTTCGCTGTTCCCAGATCAATGGCCATGTCGGCTGCGAACAAACCCGAAAATATCGGCGCCATATGCTTGAATTCCTGTATTTTGTGGTGCCCAGCGCGACTCCGCTGGGCCGCAAAACTGGGTACTTATAGGCGTTTGCGGCCCTGACCGTAAAGGGGCAGGGCGACAAGAATTTTTGCAGACGGACCCGATGGGCAGATTGACGCTTATCTGTTTGTCAGGCCCGCGCGAAAGGCTTAGACCCTGTTCATGCTGTCGTATCAACATGGATTTCACGCGGGCAATCTGGCCGATATTCACAAGCACGCGCTGCTTGCGGTGATGCTTGACTATCTTTGCCGCAAAGACAAACCGCTCAGCTATCTGGAAAGCCATGCGGGCAGAGGGTTATATGACCTGAACGACCTTGCGGCACGAAAAACCGGTGAAGCCGCCGCCGGGATCATCCGCGCGGTCCAGGAGGAATGGTTCACCGCCGACCATCCCTATATGCGCGCGCTGTCCATTGTCCGGGCAAAGCACGGCGCGTCGGCCTATCCCGGATCGCCCCTGCTGGCCGCCGCGTTCTTGCGAAACGGCGACATGATGCATCTGGCGGAACTGCACCCGCAGGAAAACCGGGCGCTGGAAGCGGTGATGCCACATGCCAATATCTATCGGCAGGACGGGTTTCAGTTGGCCCAGTCACTGTGCCCGCCCAGTCCGCGCCGGGGGATTCTGCTGATCGATCCCAGCTATGAAGTGAAAGACGACTATCAGACCATCGCGCCCTTCATCGGCGCCATTCACCGCAAATGGAATGTTGGCGTGATTGCGCTTTGGTATCCTATTCTGCCGGATCAGCGGCACCTACCGATGCTGACGGCGCTGAAAGCAATGAACATGGCGGGCGCATTGAGCAGCGAAGTTCTTTTTGATCCGGCCCGTCCGGGGCATGGCATGGTCGGATCAGGGATGTTCGTTGTGAACGCCCCTTACGGGCTTGAAGACGTCGCCGCAGAGATTGCCGATCTGTTCGCCGCAACCCGACAAGGCCAAAAGATCACTGATTGACCAGTGTCAGGGTGAAATCCGATGCATTGCCGGTGTCAATCACGCGAAAACTTTCGCGGTCATAACCGCGTTGGGAACAGTAGCTGTCACCGTAAATCGTGTAAACCTTGGGATGGGTGCAGAACATGTAATTCTCACCGTCAAAGTCGCCACCATCCACTTCGGCCCGGTAATAGTAATAGCGCTGGTTCAATGCATCTGCGATGGCCGTCGAACAGCCGCCCGGATCGACGTTCCACCACCCCTCAGAAACCCAGATGTCGCCATCCTTGTATCCGATTGAAACGCTTTGGATATATTTGGTGTTATTGCAGAATATCAGACCGGCCTGTGCCGCGCCGCTGGCAGCGACCAGAAGGGCCGTTAAAACGATACGGGTCAGTACCATTTGTCGCTCCTTTCACTGTTGCGGAAACTCTACAACGAATCGGTCAATTTACATAGCTTTTCAGGCTTTTGCGGGCACAAGGCCTGCTGAATCCGCGGCGTAATACGCGGAAAGGGCGAATTTGATCAGTGGTTTTCTCGTTATGGGGTAAAATCGCTGGAACCGGCGGACCGGACGCGCATGCAAAGCGGCGACTCGCACCCGCCCCGTTACGCTTGGAAAGCCCCGCACCAATCATTGGTCCGATGCGGGGCCCCGGTGTTACTCCGCCACAGGCGCTGTCTTTTCGCGCCGCACCAAAAGCTTGTTCAAAGCGTTGACATAGGCCTTGGTCGAGGCAACGACCGTATCGGTATCAGCCGATTGACCGGTGACGATCTTGCCGTTTTCTTCCATTCGCACCGAAACCGTCGCCTGCGCGTCGGTCCCTTCGGTCACGGCGGAAACCTGATAAAGCTGCAAGCTGGCATCATGCTTGAACAATGCCTTGACCGCGTTAAAGGCCGCGTCGACGGGACCATCGCCGGTCGCATGAACCGAGTGGTCCTGCCCGTCAATGGTCAGGGTCAGATCGGCGGTTTGCGGTGACTCGGTGCCGCAGACAACCCGAAGATGCTTGACCTGCAAGCGATCGTTGGCAGCGTTGGTCGCGGTGTCGGTCATCAGGGCGACAATATCTTCGTCGAACACTTCCTTCTTGCGGTCGGCCAGTGATTTGAACCGGACAAACACATCTTTCAACTGGTTGTCGCCCATCTCATAGCCCAGATCGTGCAATTTGGCGCGCAGGGCAGCCCGGCCCGAATGCTTGCCCAAGGGCAGCGAGGACGAGGCCAGCCCGATATCCGAGGGGCGCATGATTTCAAACGTCTCGGCGTTCTTCAACATGCCGTCCT
>JAURMY010000226.1 GCA_030830465.1 Alphaproteobacteria bacterium | reverse complement strand
CCTCGTCGGCTTTATCGTGCCCTGCATATTTTTCGACATGGGGGGCCGCCACTTGCTGCTGCCGATGGCCGCGCTGTGCGCGCTGGCCGCCCGGGGCCCCCGGTGGCGTGGGGGCCTCGCCGCCTCGCTGCTGCTGCCGGGCTTGTTCGCCTTGCAGGCGCGCTGGCAAGCCGTCACCGGCACCGAAGTTTACGAGGCATTGGGGATGAGCGAAATCTCAACCTTTATCTCCTCAGGCCCGGGCCGCCCCGCGGCACCGGGCGCCACCGGACAGCCGCAAACCGGACGGCGCGTGGCGGTGATTGACCCCGAAACATCCGTCATCACAGCACCGGGCCAACCCGGCATTCTGGCCATAGACCGTCAGGATCCGGGCCTGATGCTGGGCTATCGCAATGCGCCGCAAGAAACGGCGGAAAAGCTTCGGGGCGACTGGTTTTTAACCGGCGATACAGTGTCAATGGACCAGGACGGTCAGGTCACTTATCTGGGCCGTCAGGACGATATGATGAATGCCGGCGGCTATCGGGTGTCGCCGCTTGAGGTCGAGGCGGTTTTAAACAGCCACCCGCAAATCATTGAAAGTGCTGCTGTTTCCGTTGAAATCAAGGCTGATGTTCAGGTGATCGCCGCCTTCTATCAGGCCGCCGAGGACCTGTCCGGCGACGATCTGGCCGCCTTTTGCGCCGCCCGTCTGGCGCGTTACAAATGCCCACGGCTGTTTCAAAGGATTGACGCCCTGCCCAAAGGCGCGAATAACAAACTGAAACGCAGCACGTTGCGCGCAACCTTCCGGGGGACCCATGATCCGGCTTGATATCATTTCCGACCCAATTTGCCCCTGGTGCTTTATTGGCAAGGCGAAACTTGACCGCGCGCTGGAAAGCCGCCCGGATCATCCGTTTCAGTTCGAATGGCATCCGTTTCAGTTGAACCCCGACATGCCGCGCGAAGGCATGGACCGCCGCGAATATCTTGAGGTGAAATTTGGTGGCAAACAAGGGGCTGTCGGCGTTTACAGCCAGATCGCCCAAGCGGCCGAAGCGGCGGGCGTTCAAGTGAATTTCGAGAAAATTCAACGCACGCCCAACACGCTGGACGCCCATCGTCTGATCCCTTGGGCCGGTCTGGAAGGCATGCAGACGGCCGTGGTGTCAAAACTGTTCCGGGCCTATTTTCAGGACGGCAAGGATATTTCCGACCATCAGGTTCTGACCGACATCGCGGTTACGGCGGGAATGGATCGGCAGGTTGTGGAAAAACTGCTGGCCCAGGACGCCGACACCGAAGCGATCCGCCAACGCGATGCTTATGCCCGCGAGAAAGGCGTGCGCGGCGTGCCCTGTTTCATCGTCGACAACCACTATGTTGTCCAGGGCGCGCAGGACCCGGATGTCTGGCAAAGGGTGATCGACGAAATCACCGCCAATGCAGATCAGGCCGTCACTTGAGCCGAAACCGCCTTCATATCGTCGAATATATCGTTCTGGTGTCGATCATGTTTTCGATGATCGCCTTCGGGTCCGACGCGATGTTGCCGACCTTTCCGCAAATCGGGGC
Organism: Alphaproteobacteria bacterium; assembly: GCA_030830465.1. Next base: position 3,336 of record JAURMY010000226.1, on the reverse strand, counting down.
CGAACTTGGCGTCAGCGATATCAACCACGTTCAGCTGGTCATCACGGTTTTCGTGCTGGGGTCCGGGATCGGGCAACTGTTCACCGGCCCGTTGTCGGATGCTTTGGGGCGCAAACCGGTGATACTGGGCGGGCTTGTCCTTTATATGGCGGGCTCACTGCTGGCGACGATGGCGCAATCGCTGGATATGTTGTTGATCGCGCGGATGGTTCAGGGCCTAGGTGTGTCGGCCCCGCGCACGGTGGCGATCGCGATGACGCGCGATCTTTACGCCGGTCGGATGATGTCGCGGGTGATGTCGTTTTCGCAGGTGCTGTTCGTTCTGGTGCCGGCGGTTTCCCCCCTGATCGGGCAGGAATTGGCAATCCTGTTCGGTTGGCGCAGTATATTTGTCGCCTTCATTCTGTTTGCGCTGATCGGATATTTGTGGTTGTCGGTGCGCCAGCCGGAAACCCATCCGGCGTCCAAAAGGCGCGCGATGCGGGCCAAAATCTATCTGGCGGGTTTTGTTGAAGTCCTGACCTCCCGCGTGGCGATGACCTATACGCTGGTGCTGGCCTTTGCTTATGGATCCTTGTTCGGCTATCTCAGTTCAGCGCAACAGATTTACGTTGATACTTTCGGCAAAGGCACGGATTTTCCATATTATTTTGCCGGAATCGCGCTGATTTCCGGGCTTACCGGATTTACCAACGGCATGCTGGTTGTGCGGTTTGGCATGCGTTTGCTGACCTCGATTTCCTATGTCGGGATGTTTGTGATCACATCGGCCGCCGTACTGTATCTGAGCCTTGCAACATATTCAGAAGAAACAGCTTTCACCGTGTTCTACCTTTGGTCCGTCCTGGCTTTTTTCGTACCCGGTCTGACCTTTGGCAACCTCAACGCCCTGGCGCTGCAACCCATGGGGCACATAGCCGGCATGGCATCGGCGGTGATGGGGGCGGTCAGTACGTTTTTGGGCGTTCTGTTCGCCATTCCCATTGGCTATGCCTTTGACGGCACCGCGATGCCCCTGCTGATCGGCAGTCTGATCTGCGCCGGATTCAGCATGATCCTGATGCTGACCGGCCCGAAATCGGCGGTGCCAGCAGGCGCATAACAGGGTCAGTCCGGGCAGGGTTTGCTGCACAGGTTTTCACAGGGAATGCCGTCGTTGTCGCCGTCGCGGCTGGCCTGCCCGCAGACTTTCAACTTGTAACAGGCTTCCTCGCAAGAGCGCAGCTTTTTACAGGAAACATTCGCGCAATCAAAAAGGACCGCCACAGATATTGGCAACTTGGCCAGGACCGGGGACAGCAAGCGATCAGCCAGCGTTCCACTGCCGGCCAGAGCCGAACCCCCGCAAAAAACGCCGACCCATGCCAGAAAAACAAAGCGCATCCCGGATACCACCCGGCGTCAGCATGTCAGCACAGGGGGTATCGCGCAACCAAAAGCGGTTATTTCGATGCCAAAGCCAGATCGGCCAGATCACGGGCGATGGCATAGGCGCCCTTCACCTTGTCACCGGCCTTGGCCCAGTCGCGGCGTACGATGATTTTGTTGTCCTTGACCTTGGCCAATCCGCGCTGATCCTGCAGGAACTCGACCAGCCCGGCAGGGTTGGCGAATTTGTCGTTGTGAAACTGCACGACCGCGCCTTTCGGCCCGCCGTCAAGCTTGGCGATGCCGGCGCGCTTGCACATCGCCTTGACTCGAACAATGTTCAACAAGGTGCTGACTTCGCGCGGTAATTTCCCAAACCTGTCGATCAGTTCAGCAGCAAAACCTTCCAGCTCCACCTTTTCATGCAGGCCCGACAGGCGACGGTACAGGCCCAGTCGAACGTCCAGATCGGGCACATAGTCTTCGGGGATCAGAACCGGCACACCCAGATTGATCGAGGGCGCCCAGGTGTCGTCCGCCTCGGACAGGCCCTCGAGTTCCCCGGCCTTCATCTTGGCAATCGCCTCTTCCAGCATGGATTGGTACAGCTCATACCCGACTTCGCGCACCTGCCCTGACTGCTCCTCGCCCAGAATATTGCCCGCACCGCGAATATCCAGATCCTGGCTGGCCAGGGTGAACCCGGCCCCCAGACTGTCCAGCGAGCCCAGCACACGCAGACGTTTTTCGGCCGTGCGGGTCAGTTTCATGCGCGGTTTCGTGGTCAGATAGGCATAAGCCCGCGACTTGCTGCGCCCGACGCGGCCCCTGATCTGATAAAGCTGCGCCAGCCCGAACATATCGGCGCGGTGAATGACCATCGTGTTGGCGGTTGGAATATCAAGCCCGCTTTCCACGATCGTGGTGGCCAGCAGAATATCGTATTTGCCGTCGTAAAAGGCATTCATCCGGTCATCCAACTCGCCCGCCGCCATCTGGCCATGCGCCTCTACGAAAGTGACTTCAGGCACGTGGTCGGTCAGAAATTCCTTGATTTCCCGCAGATCGCTGATCCGCGGCACAACGTAAAACGACTGCCCGCCCCGGTAATGTTCGCGCAACAGGGCTTCACGCACCGTCACTGTGTCAAATTCGCTAACATAGGTGCGGATCGCCAGACGGTCCACCGGGGGCGTGGCGATGATGGACAAATCGCGAACGCCGGAAAGCGACAGTTGCAAGGTGCGCGGAATCGGCGTGGCGGTCAGGGTCAAAACGTGAACATCGGTGCGCAACTGCTTCAGGCGTTCCTTGTGCTGAACGCCAAATTTCTGTTCTTCATCAATAACTAACAGGCCGATATTAAAAAATTTGATTGACTTCGCCAGAACCGCATGGGTGCCCACCACGATATCAACCGACCCCTTTGCCAACCCCTCGCGCGTTTCGTTGGCGGACTTGGCGGAAACAAAACGGGACAAAGGGCGAACGGTGATCGGCAGGCCCCTGAAACGTTCCTCGAACGACTTGAAATGCTGCCGCGCCAGCAGGGTTGTCGGGGCGATCACGGCGACCTGCTGGCCGCTCATTGCTGCGACATAGGCGGCGCGCAGCGCAACCTCGGTTTTGCCAAAACCGACATCGCCGCAGATCAGCCGGTCCATCGGGCGGCCCGAGGCCATGTCTTCCAGCACATCTTCAATCGCGTGCAGCTGATCGTCGGTTTCGGTATAGGGAAACCGGGCGCTGAACCGGTCCATATCATGTTCCGCCACTTCCAGAACCGGCGCTTTGCGCAACAGGCGTTCCGCCGCGACCCGGATCAAACGATCGGCCATCTCGCGGATGCGTTCCTTCAGCTTGGCCTTTTTCGCCTGCCAAGCCCCGCCGCCAAGCCGGTCCAGCAGGCCTTCTTCATGGCCGTAGCGCGCTAAAAGCTCAATGTTTTCAACGGGCAGATACAGGCGG
>JAURMY010000225.1 GCA_030830465.1 Alphaproteobacteria bacterium | reverse complement strand
TGAAATCTTTGATTTCAGGCCGCGTTTTGTGTGTCAAGTTTAACGCATTTCGCTTCAGGCGTTCACCATCCCGGCACGGTGGATAAGTCCTGTCGCGTGTTGCTTTTGGTCAAGCAAACCCCAATCCCATGGAGTTCTTGGGGCGCTTGGGGATTTTGGCCTATGGCAAAACGGACGGGTAAGCGGGGCGGACGCCGGTCAGGCCGCCTCCAGATGTTCCTTCCAGCGCAGGTATTCCGGGTTGTCCGGCACCAGTTCAAGCGCCCGGTTGACCGCCTGCTTTGCCTCTTCCGAGCGGCCCTGTTCGGCCAGCGCCTTGCTCAGTTGGCGGTGCGCATTGCCCAGGTCCGCGTTGATTTCAATTGAACGCCGCAAAGTCTTGATCGCATCGGCGGTCTTGCCGGCCACGATCTGCAACCGGCCCAGCTGGACATGATGGCCGGCATGGTTTGGGGCCAATTCACAGGCAACCTTGGCCGAAGCCACGGCATCATCAGCCCGCCCAAGCTGGGACAGGGCGTTGGCCAACTGGATCCGCAGCAAAGGGTCGCGCGGGGCCAGTTTGATGCCATAGCTGAACGCCTCTTCCGCCGCCTGAAAATCCCGGGCTTTCATCTGGCTGGCGCCCAATTGGCTGCGAATCCGGTAGTCCTCGGGATATAGCGCAACCGCGCGCAACAGCATTTCCAGCGCATCGTCCCATTTCTGTTCGATCTTCTTTTGCCGCACCGCCATGTTGAAAAACGGTCTGGATTGCGCATGCATCGCCCCCAGACGGTCCAGCAACCGCCCGGCGCGGGCCTCATCTCCGGCGCGGGTCATGATGTCGGAAAACTGCAACAACCCACGTTCCTGCCCGGTTTTATCCAGCACTTTTTCCATTTGCTCAAACGCGGCCAGCGCCTGTGGGTGTTTGTAGTCAAACCCGAAATTGGACGGATAGTCATTCGGTTTTTTCTGCAGGCCGATGACCCCTTTGACCCGTTCAACCGCATAGATTTCCTTGACGATCGGCTCGATATCCGCATCCGGGAAGTACACGCGGATTTCCCGATGGTCGACCTGCACGAACAGCTTGGTCGCATAGTCCCCGCCTGCCCCGTCCTGCGGCACTGTCAGATAGGTGCCGTTGTTTTTCAGCGCGGGATATAACAGGTTCAACCTGTCGGCCAAGCCGGTGGTGGCGTGGTCGATCACCACATCAAAGCCCTGATGCGCGTCCAGCAATGATTTCAGCGCGGACTTGGTTGGCTTTTTCGGCAGGCTTGCCACCGTCGCCTGTTTCAGACCTTCGCGCAGCGCCGTCAGCATTGGCACCTCGGCGGCCGCGCCGATCTCCAGCACGGTCAAACCCTGTTTGGGCAGGTGGGCCAGCATATCCAGCGGTTTTACCGTTTGCGCCGTCCTGGGTTTGGTCATCGCTACCATGTTGTGAAACCGCTCCATCGACAGGATGTCGTCCTGGCCGTCAAAATCGTGGAATTTGCGGCTGAAATAGCCAACCGAATTGGGTGCCGTCATTTCAAGCGAACCGCCAAAACGCGGGAAAAACGATGTTTGCACATCCTCGGCCACATAGATCCCGCCCGGTGCCAGCGTCGGAAACAGAATTTCAAACGAGGTGACGACATGCAGGTTCTGATGGCTGCCATCGTCAATGATGATGTCAAAAGGCCCGTGATCGCGCACCAGATCCGCCAGAAACTCTGGATCAACCTGACTGCCTTTCAGGATTTGCACCCGCTCGCCCAGATCCATCTCTTTGGTCTGGATGTCGATGCCGGTGATCCGCCCCTTTGGGAAAAAGTCGCGCCAGACCTCAAGCGACTCGCCGCCGCGGTCGGCATCCTGATAACCGCCCACACCGATTTCCAAAAGCCGCACGGGTCTGGACCGCAAATGCTTGAAAAGCTTATAATAGTTCGGCGTATAATCGTGAAAGCCAAATTTGTCGGTGCCATAGCTGATCGCCAGCTTGGACAAAGGATCGGTCATGTTCCTGCCTCGATTTATCTTACTATATTTTTTGGGCCTATTCTTTGCGCAACCCGAACGCGAAACCAAGTAAATGTTTTCGATTTGGAAACAATTTGATGAACTGAGTCCTGCGGGTCGCACAAGGGGGTTTCGCTTTGCCGCAAAAGGCCCCATCATCCAGAAAATCATTCAGGAGACAGAAAATGCGGTGGGTAAAACGGATCATCGGCTTGATCATCGTTTTGGCAATTGCCGGATTGGCCGGGTTTCTGACCTTTGGCCCCGGGATCGTTGAAAAGGGTCAGAACCGCGTCGTTGCCCATGCGCCATGGCCGGTTTCCGAACATGCCGCCGCTTTGCACAAGACCTTGACCATTGGCGACTGGCACGCCGATCCCCTGATGTGGAACCGCGACCTGCTGGACCGGGGCAGCTACGGACAGGTGGATTTCCCCCGTCTGGCCGAAGGGAATGTCGCCCTTCAGGTCTTTACCACCGTCACCAAAAGCCCCTCGGGCCTGAACTACGAAAGCAATTCGGCGGATGCCTCCGATGACATCACGCTGCTGTCCATGGCCCAGCTTTGGCCGATGCGGACTTGGGACAGCCGCACCGAACGGGCCCTGTATCAGGCGGAAAAACTGGCCGGATTTCAGGCCCGTTCGCCGGATACGTTTCGCATCATCCGCACCAAACGTGACCTGAAATCGGTTCTGATTTCCCGCGAGGCCGGTCAAAAGATCATCGGGGCCATGCTTGGTGCCGAAGGCGGTCACGCGCTTGATGGCAATATTGACAATCTTGGCCGGCTTTATGACGCCGGTTTCCGGCTGATGGGCCTGACCCATTTCTTTGACAATGCGCTTGGCGGTTCATTGCACGGCCATTCCAACGCGGGCCTGACCGATTTCGGGCGTCAGGTGGTAGAGGACATGGTCAAACGCGGCATGATCATTGACCTGGCCCATGCCTCGGTCAAAATGGATGAGGAAGTGCTCGACATGGTCGATGTCCCCGTCGTGCTGAGCCATACCGGTATATTCAGCCACTGCCAGATCAAACGAAATGTCCCCGACGCCCTGATGCAACGCATCGCGGCCAAGGGCGGGTTGATCGGCATGGGGTATTGGGCAGACGTGACCTGTGACGCCACCCCGGACGGGGTCGCGCGGTCCATCAAGGCCGCGGTGGATCTTGTCGGGGTCGATCACGTGTCGTTGGGGTCGGATTTTGACGGCGCGGTCGAAACCGATTTTGACACATCCGAACTGGCGGCGCTGACTGACGCCCTGATCCGGCAGGGTCTGTCAGATGCGGATATCGCCAAGATCATGGGCGGCAACATGATGGCCTTTCTGGCCCGCGCCCTGCCCGACTGATCCTATTCCCATTTGCCCCAGGGAAAGGGTTTGTCATCGGTCGCACCCGATTGAAAACCCGCGACCCGCGCCAGCCATTTGCCCAGGCTGACGCCAAAATCGGCCAGTGCCGCGTTCTTTTCCTTGCGAAACAGCAGCCAAAAGAATTGCACCACCGCAATCACCAGCAGCAGCGTTTCCGCCAACCCGAAAAAGGCGGCAAAGATCACCATATAAAGCCCCCGCATCCAGATCGAGGACGGTGTGGCATAGGTTTTTTCGTCAGGTTCCGACATGTTACGGTCTTTCTCTTTCGGCCCAGCCCTCAGGCATCGGCCATCATACCCTTTTCAAGGGCCAGTTCCCGCATCCGGGTCTGCAACTTTTCAAACGCGCGCACTTCGATCTGTCTGATCCGTTCGCGGCTGACATTGTATTCCGTCGACAAATCTTCCAGCGTCACCGGTTCATCCTCAAGCTTGCGCTTCATCAGGATGTCTTTTTCCCGCTCGTTCAGATCCTCCATCGCCTCGACCAGCAAGGCGCGGCGGTTGTCCATCTCATCCCGTTCGGCATAGTCACCGGCCTGGTCCGCATCTTCATCTTCCAGCCAGTCCTGCCATTCGCTGGTGCCCTCGCCGTCCGACCCGATCTGGGCGTTCAACGAGGCATCGCCGCCCGTCATACGCCGGTTCATCGAGACAACATCGTCTTCGGTCACATTCAGGTCAGTCGCGATCCGCGCCACGTTTTCCGGCCGCAAATCGCCTTCTTCCAGCGCGCCAATGCGATTCTTCGCCTTGCGCAGGTTGAAAAACAGCTTCTTCTGGGCACTGGTCGTCCCCATCTTCACCAGCGACCAGGACCGCAGAATATATTCCTGGATGCTGGCCCGGATCCACCACATCGCATAGGTCGACAGGCGAAATCCCTTGTCCGGGTCAAACCGTTTCACCGCCTGCATCAGGCCGACATTGGCCTCGGAAACCACCTCAGCCGTTGGCAGGCCGTACCCGCGATAGCCCATGGCGATTTTGGCCGCCAACCGCAAATGCGATGTGACCAGCCGGTGCGCCGCCGAACTGTCCTGATGGTCAACCCAGCGCTTGGCCAGCATGAATTCCTCATCCGGCTCCAGCATCGGAAACTTGCGGATTTCCTGCATGTACCGGTTCAGTCCCTGCTCCGGCGATGGTGCCGGGAGATTGGCATAGCTCATTGGCTGTCCTTTTAGATGTTAATCATCGTTACATAGACGATTTAGGGTTCAAAATCATTAATTCAAGACGCCAGGCAGGATTATGCCTGCGAAAGTGCCGCAAGCAAACCCTGCATGTCCGGCGGCAGCGCGGCTTCAAAGCGCAGAAACTCTTGCGTGACCGGATGCACAAAACCAAGGGTCGCCGCATGCAAGGCCTGCCGGGGAAAGGCCTTCACCTCCGCCAAAGCCTGCGGCGGCAACAGTTTTGGCCCCAAAGTCCGGCGCCCGCCATAGGTGTCGTCCCCGATCAGCGTATGACCCGCATGGGTCAGATGGACGCGAATCTGATGGGTGCGCCCGGT
>JAURMY010000224.1 GCA_030830465.1 Alphaproteobacteria bacterium | reverse complement strand
GTCTTGCCGACGGTGTTCAGTTGCGCCTCGGCCAGGGCGACGGCCTCAATGGCATCTTCGGGCAGGTCGGTGCGGTTCAGCAAAGGTTCCAGCCGTCCGCGCAAACGGGTCAGCGGGGTGCGCAGATCATGGGCAATGTCGTTGGACACCTGCCGCAGACTGTCCACCGTCAGATTGAGCCGGTCCAAAGTTTTGTTGATCGATTCCGCAATGCGGTTGATGTCATCGCCCCGGTTGGCGGTGTCGCTGTAACGGGCGGTCAATTCGCCCCCGGCAACCCGGTCCAGAACCCGGCTCAGGACCGACAGGCGCCGTTCGTTGCGCCGGGCGACCGCAACCGCCAGAATGATCGACAGCAAAAGCGCCGAGCCAAGGCCCCATGACACCGATTGCAGCACAAATTCCCGGGTGTCGCCGATCCAGCGCATGTCCCGTGCCGTGATGATCCAACCGGCCCGGATGCGAATGCCATAGGCCAGATAGGTGACGGTTTCATCGCCCAACGCCGTATTGGGAAGGATAATATCCCGGCCAAGAACCAGCGGCCGCAAGCCTTCAAACGGGGCGTTCAGATTGAAATTGCCAAAGACGATCGACTTGGTGTTGTCGACGAACAGAAACAGATTGGTGAAATCCCGTGTGGTCGCCGCGTTTGAGGCAATTTGCGATTTCAGTTCAGGCAAACCCGCGATTTCGTAGGTGACGGCAAGGTTTTCCGCCATCTGGCGCGCATCCCGTTCCAGACGCCCGCGCAACCCGTTTGACAGGATGACAAAGGCAACCGCCGTGGCAAGGATCGTTGTCAGGGTGAAGATGGTTGAAATCACGATGGCCTGACGCATCGAGGCCGAGGCCGCAAGTTTTCGCAGACGCGTCAGGTAGTCAAATTCTGGTTTGGGGGCGGTCATGCTTTCACAGTATAGCCCGATCCGCGAATAGTATGCAGCAACGGCTTGTTGAACGGTTTGTCAATTTTCGCACGCAGGCGGCTGATATGGGTTTCCACCACACTGGTGTTCGGATCAAAATGAAAGTCCCAGACCGCCTCCAGCAGCATGGTGCGGGTTTGCACCCGCCCGCTGCGGCGCATCAGATGTTCCAGCAGCAGAAACTCGCGCGGTTGCAGATCAATCTCGACATTGTCACGGGTTACGGTCCGGCGCACCAGATCCATCCGCAGGTCAGCCACCTGAAGCACGGTTTCTTCGCCAGACATGGCCGGTCGCCGGGCCAAGGCCTGCACCCGCGCCGAAAGTTCAGCGAAAGCAAAAGGTTTGACAAGGTAATCGTCGGCACCGGTGCGCAGCCCTTCAACCCGGTCGTCGATCCCGCCCAGAGCGGTCAGAAACAGGACCGGTGCGGCGTTCTTGCTGGCTCGCAGGGCCTTGACCAGCGACAGGCCGTCAAGTTCCGGCATCATCCGGTCAATGATAAACAGATCATAGGGCTGCAAAGTGGCACGCACCAAAGCGTCGCGCCCGTTTTCCACATGGTCAACGCTGTGGCCCTCGCTGGTCAGTCCCTTGCGGATATACGCGGCGGTATCCTGGTCGTCCTCGGCAAGAAGGATCTTCATGTTTTGCCTTTCGCCCCATGGGGATCACATAGTCATAAACCTTTGCCCTCCAAATGCACCCTTAACTTCAATCAGGTCTTTCCCCGAGATTACGAAAAAGTAAGGAACGCGCCTTTGCAAAGCGGCGCGGATTGCAGCGGGCCGCCCCGTGCCAAACTTACCAAATCGTAAAGTTTCGGCGACATGGCGACAAGATTCCGCAGGCATATTCCAAACGTCGCCCCAGCGCAGCCTGGGCATGATGGAACTGGCCAAGGAGGCTGATTATGAAATCCAATACCAAAAAAACCCCCGGCAGATCCCTACGGGCGCTGCTGCTGGCCACCACCCTGATCGGTGCGGGCCTTGGGGCTGTTCCCGCCGTGCCGGCCTGGGCCTATGTGCCGCCGGAAGGCTATGCCGATCTTGTGGATCAGGTTTCGCCGGCGGTGGTCTATATCGAAGTCACCTCAACCGGGCATGAATCGGATCAGAACAATCCGGCGCAGTCGCCGCTTGATGAGTTCATGAAAAAATTCGGCCAACCGGGGGTGAACCCGCAGCAACCCGATAGTCAACCGGTCCACGGTTTGGGATCGGGCTATGTGATTTCGTCGGACGGGGAAATTGTCACCAATTATCACGTTGTAGAAAACGCGACCGAAGTGAAGATCAAGCTTCAGGATGGCCGGGAATTTACCGCCAAGGTTCTGGGCTCTGACAAGCTGACGGATGTTGCCTTGCTGAAGATCGACAATGTGAAGGACCTGCCGGTTGTACCCTTTGGCGACTCGTCCAAGCTGCGGGTCGGCGATGCGGTGATCGCGGTTGGCAACCCGTTCGGGCTGGGTGGCACGGTGACCGCGGGCATCGTTTCGGCGGTGGGCCGGGACATCAACTTTGGGCCTTATGACAGCTATATCCAGACCGATGCCGCAATCAACCGCGGCAACTCGGGCGGGCCGCTGTTCAACACCAAAGGCGAGGTCATCGGCATGAACTCAGCCATTTTCAGCCCCTCGGGCGGGTCCATCGGTATCGGCTTTTCGATCCCTGCCGATAAGGTTCAAAAGATCGTCACGCAATTGCGCGACAGCGGTACGGTCAGCCGCGGCTGGCTGGGCGTTCAGATTCAGGAGATCAACAACGATCTGGCCGCAGCCCTTGGGCTGGCCTCATCCAAAGGCGCATTGGTGGCGGATGTTCAGCCCGACAGCCCGGCGCTGGCCGCAGGGATCAAGAAAGGTGACGTGATCGTCGCGGTCGATGGCAAGGACGTCGGCAAAATGCACGAATTGCCGTCGCTTATCGCCGCGATTCCGGCCGACCAAATTGCCAAGCTCGACGTGATGCGCGATGGCAAGATGAAGCAGATTGACGTGAAGATCGGCAAGCTGAGCCCGGAAAAACTGCAAATGGCCAGCGCGGCCCCGGCCGACACCAACACCTCCGACGCGCTGGGGGTAACAGTACAGGAACTGACCGGCGACATCGCGCAGGAACTGGGGCTGAAAGACACCGACCGAGGCGTGGTGATCACCCGAATAGAGCCGAACAGCCCCAACATCGACAAGCTGCAACCCGGTGACGTCATTCAAGAGGCCGGCGGCACGGCGGTCTCCAGCCCAAGCGAACTTGAAAAAGTACTGAAAGTGTCTTCGGACCGGACGGCGGTTCTGTTGCGGATCAACCGCCGGGGAACGCCGCTGTATGTGGGTGCGGAACTGCTGCATTCCTGAACCAAAAAACACCGGCCGTGACGAAACGGCCGGTGTTTCTTTTTGCTTTCCTTCCTATATTAAGGGTCATACAGGGGTGGAAATCCCGCCTTCCACCAAGGAAATCATTTCATGCCCGAGACCGCGGCACAGGTTAGATCGCAACGCGGACGGTTGTGGGGGTATGTGAAAAAGGTCGTGCCGGTTTTTCTGGCCTTCGGGTTGTTTGCCGCAGGAACCTTCGCGCTGTACCGCCTGCTGGAACCGGTCAGCATCCGCGACGTGATCGCCCAGGCCCGCGCGGTGCCGACATATGAGTTGCTGGGGGCCTTTGCCGCGACTTTTGCCGGGTACCTGGCCCTGATCGGATATGACTGGTCGGCGCTGCGCTATATCGGGCGCAAGATACCGGCCGGCGTCATCATGGTTGGCGGGTTTCTGGGCTATTCCTTTGGCAACACGATCGGTGTCAGCGCCGTGTCCGGCGGGGCTGTGCGCTTTCGGATTTATTCCGCTTTTGGGCTGAACGCCTTTGAGGTTGCGGCGATTTCCACCTTTGTTTCGCTGGCCTATGGCATCGGGATCGTCATTATCGGCCTGACCGCGCTGGCGCTGCACCCCTATGCGCTGGGCAATATGATCTCCTGGCCGCCGCAATCCATCCGAATTGCCTCGGCGGGTATCGCGATTGCGGCGCTGGTGATTATGACGTGGCTGGCTTCGCAAGGGAAATCCCTGAAGCTGGGCAAGTTTGAGGTGCCCGCGCCATCGACAGGCATCTTATACGGCCAGTTGCTGTTCACGCTGGCCGATACCTCGATGGCGGCCTTGACGCTTTATGTGCTGCTGCCGGAAAACGCGCCGGATTTCATCACCTTTCTGGCGATCTTTTCCGCCGCCTCGATGCTGGGCGTCCTCAGCCATGTGCCGGGCGGTGTCGGCGTTTTTGAAAGCGTCATCATCGCGACCCTGCCCGCGACCGTTCCCATCGAACAGACGGCGGCGGCCTTGCTGCTTTACCGGATGATTTTCTATCTTGTGCCGTTTTCGCTGGCGATGATCTTTGTTGCGGTGAACGAGGCCCGTCTGGCGCGGGGATTGGTGGCGCGGGTGTTTGGCGACGTGTCCGATCAGATGCAACCGGTCATGCGCGCGATCAGTTCGGTCACGCCGACGATCACCGGCACGGCCAGTATGGGGCTGGGAATTTGGATGCTGTTGATGGCGGTCGTGCCCTCGGCGCGGCCCACCCAAATCGGCCCCGACGATGTTCTGATCACCGTCCTTTTGGAAGGCGGGGCGCTGTTGTCGGCTTCGCTTGGCACGATTGTCATCATGCTGGCGCTGGGCCTGTTCCGGCGGATTTCCGGCGCTTTCTGGCTGACGATCGGGGCTTTGGCCGCGGGCGCGCTGGCCTCGGTACTGAACGAAGTCGATATTGAAACCGCGATTATTCTGATCTTGGCAGTCGGGGTTTTGCTGCCGCTGCGGCGCGAGTTTTTCCGCTCGGCGAAACTGACGCATAACGCGCTTAGCCCGGAATGGTTTGCGTTGGTAACGGGGATCGCCCTGTGCACCCTGACCCTGCTGTTCCTGACCCATGAATCCACCCCCTATTCCAGCGCGCTGTGGTTCACATTCTCCAGCGATGAAATGACCCCGCGCGCCCTGCGTGCCGGCCTGTTGGCGACCACGGTACTGATGTTTGTTCTGGTCTATCTGGCCCTGCTGCCGGCCCGCTCCAAAGGCGATGAACCCAGCGTGGAAGTTCTGGAACGCGCCCGCGACATCATCCGGGATCACGCCGGACCCGAGGCCAATCTGGCCATGACCGGCGACAAGACGCTGTTCTTCAGCGATGCGGGCGACGCCTTTATCATGTATGCGATTCAGGGCAAATCCTGGGTTGCGATGGGCGATCCGGTCGGGCCGAAATCCGCTGTTCGCGAACTGACATGGGCCTATTTCGACGCAGCCTATGCGGCGAATGCCCGCCCGGTGTTTTACGAGGTCAGCGAACAGCATCTGGCCCTGTGGGTGGAAATGGGCCTGACCCTGCATAAGATCGGTGAAGAAGCGGTGGTGGATTTGCCGGGCTTTTCGCTGGCGGGCGGCAAGTTCAAGAATATCCGCGCCAATCACAACAAGGCACAAAGACAGGGCAACCGTTTTGATGTCCTGTCCCCGCCGCACAGTGCCGATCTGGTTGCGGAGCTGAGGGCGGTTTCCGATGCCTGGCTTGGCCTGAAAAACACCCATGAAAAACGCTTCTCGGTCGGACAGTTCAGCGAAGACTATCTGCAACGGTTTCCCTTGGCCGTGATCCGTGATGCGCAGGGCGCAATCATCGCCTTTGCAAACGTGTTGGAGGCCCCGGCCACCAGGTCTGCTGCGCTGGATCTGATGCGTTATTTGCCGGAACATGGCGACGGGGTGATGGAATTGTTGTTCACCGATCTGATCCTGCACTATCAAAAGGCCGGATTCGCGACCTTCAGCCTCGGCATGGCACCGCTGGCGGGCCTGACAGCGAAACACGGATCACGTTTGTGGACCCGATTTGGCGCGCTGCTGTTCCGCCATGGCGGGGCGTTTTACAATTTCGAAGGTCTGCGCGCCTTCAAACAGAAATTCGGCCCTGAATGGCACCCGCGTTTTATCGCCGTTCCCGGCAGCCTGCCGCCATTGCCGGCCCTGCGCGATGTTGCGATCCTGATTGCCGGCGGGCCGAAAGGGTTGTTGCCAAAGTAAGCCGTCCCGGGCGCGGCGGTTTCAGGCGGCCTTTTCCAGACCGTGATGGGTGCTGGTCATGTAAATCACCAGACCAGCCATGACCATGAAGAAGCCCAGGCTGGTTGGTTCTGCGCCCAAGCCCAGACCGCCGTCTTTTGATGGGAAAGACAACCATTTTTCAAAGAATGCCCCTGTTGGGCGGGTCAGGATATAAGCCAGCCAGAATGCTGGAACGCCGCCGATAAATCCGATCCGAAATCCGGCGGCAATTACCCCGATCAAAAGGCCATAGGCGGTCCCTGCGGCAAGGTATCCCAACCCATAATCCCGGATCAGTTGGTCCCCGGCGGAAGCGCCCAAAGCAAAGGTCAGGAATATCGCGACCCAATAATATGCCTCGCGTCGGGTCGTGACGATCTGATGAGTAGATAGTGTTTTTTCTGTTATATACCAGCCACTTATCACGACCAAAAGCGAAAGCCCAAACAGTGTTATCGCGAAAGACAAGCTGTAACCCAGGTGCTTGACAACCAAGCCTGCGACCAGGGTTCCAGTGACACTGACAAGAACAACGGTGGCCCGGTAAATCCAAGGAACATAGCGTTTCTGCCGAAACTGAACAATCAAAGCGAAAATGAGAAAGATCGTCACAATAGCAGATGTCAAAGTCAAACCAGCCCCCAGGTCATGGGCGATCAGGCTGAATGCGGATTGACCAACAGTCACGGCCATCAACTTTGCCAGCCAGAATTCAGGCGTCGCTTTTGGCGCGCGGTTGTAAATGACATCAGCGGGAGGTGGTGCCATGATAATCGTCTCCGGGTCTCAGGGAGCAGCGCCTGTCGGGCCACGCTTCAGCCCTATCCCGCAAAAGTTACCATTGTTTTGGCGTCAGGTTACCATTCCGTAAGCTCAGGCCTAAAGCGTTTGGTGATTCAAGTTTACCGCAATACGCTTTAAAATTCCGCATCCTGGCCGATATGCAGTTCCCTTGCGCGTTCGGTGATGAAATGCGCGGTGGAAAGATCCTGTGCGGCGACGCCCAGCGACCGGTATAACGTGATTTCATCAGCGCTTTGGCGGCCCATGATCTGACCGGAAAGGCAGGCCCCGATTTCGCCCACCATGTGATCCCGGGTGATGGTCCCGGCCGCGATCATGTCAACGATTTCACCAGCCTGCGCCAATGTCGATGTCATGTAGTCAACCCAGATGCGTGACCGCAGAACCGTGGCGTCGTCCAGTTCGCGCATGGACGGAATGGACGAACCAACCACATTCAGATGGGTGCCGGGCGCCAGCCAGTCGCCTGACAAGATCGGCGTTGCAGAAGCGGTCGTGGTGCACAGGATATCGGCCTTTTCAACCGCTGCCTTGATATCGGTGCCAAAGGCGATATCCAGCACCGGATATTTCGCTTTTGCCTGTTTCGCAAAAGCCTTCAGATGCGCCAGGTTCCGCCCGGCGATATGCAGGGTCGTGATGTCACGCACGGCGCAGATCGCGTCCAGATGATGCTCGGCCTGCTCGCCATTGCCAAGGATGGTCAGCACGCGCGAGTCTTCACGCGCCAGCGCCCTTGTGGCCACGCCACTGGCGGCAGCGGTGCGGATCGCGGTCAAAAGCGAGGCATCCATCATCGCAATCGCCCCGCCGGTTTCGGCCTCAAACAGAACCATCGCGCCGCGATGCGACGACAGCCCGCGGGCCGGATTGCCGGGGAACAGGCTGACCAGTTTGACGCCAAAACAGGCGGGGTTGCTGATCGCGCCGGGCATGATGCCCATTTTGTTGTTGCCGCCGACCGGGATCATGTTGCGCAGGGGCAGGGTTGCCGTGCCCGCCGACACATCCTTCATTGCCGTTTCAACGACATCAATCGCCTCGTGCATGGGCAAAAGGGCGGCGACGTTCTCATTGCTTAGAATTTTCATGGTGCCGTCCTTTTTCGCTGAGGATCTATTGCAGTTTCACGCCGAAATGCGCTGCTGCCTTGTGCAGGAACTTCATGGTTTGCTCGCCGCCCTGCTGGAACATCGCCTGTTGGTCCGGGTCCGTCACCGCCGCCAGATTGGCCGCGACATGTTCCGGGGTCTGCTGTTCGGGCGGCAGATAGATGCCGTCGGTTTCATAAATCCGGGTGGCCGCATAGCCCCCGGCGCCCGCGCAAAGGATCAGGCGCGAAGGGGCCTGTTCGCTGACCAGATAGACCAACCCCGCCGACACACTTTCAGGTGTCATCATGTCCAGCGCCGCCTGCGGCAACAGCCCTTCCGTCATCCGCGTGGCGGCGGTGGGCGACAGGGTGTTGACATGAATGTTGTTCTTGACGCCCTCAAGATGCAGGACATTCATCAACCCGATCATGCC
>JAURMY010000223.1 GCA_030830465.1 Alphaproteobacteria bacterium | reverse complement strand
GCCGCGGCGTCAAATCCCGCGAAGGCCTCAAAGGCAAAGGACCGGCCGCGTCCGGGCATCAGGCCGCGGGCGATCTCGGCGGCTTCCAGAACGAAGGTGCCCGACCCACACATCGGATCAACCACGGTTTCGCCGCCGTCATAACCACACAGCCGCAGGAACAAGGCGGCCAGGGTCTCGCGCAACGGGGCCTTGCCGACAGCTTCTTTATAGCCGCGTTTGTGCAAAGATTCGCCGGATGTATCGAGCGAGAATGTCACCAGATCATCCTCAATCCTTGCCATCAGGCGAATATCGGCCTCGGGCGAGATCGTCACGCCCAGTTCTTCGGTCAAGGCGGTTTCGATCCGCTGCGCGGCCGCCCCGGCATGGTAGATGCGGGATTTCCGGCTGGTCGCTTCGACTTTGACCGGCACATCCGGGCGCAGGAAATCGCCCCAGGGAAATTTGCGGGCGCGCTTGTCAAGTTGCGCCAGATGCATGGCGCGAAACCCGCCGATCCGCACCAGAACCCGCCCAGCGCCACGCAAGACCAGATTGGCGCGCCAGACTTCGGGCCAACCGCCCCGGATCGCCACCCCGCCCGTTTGCGCGACAGGATCGGCAAAGCCCTTCTCGCGCGCCTCGGCGCACAGGGCCTGTTCCAGCCCCGGCGGGGCCGCCAGAAAAATCTCAAAGCTTTGGGTCATGTCCATGCCGCGTGATAGCGGCAAAACCGGTGGGCGGCGACCCCTTTTCGCACGTCATGAAAAAGGGCCCGAAGCTGCCGTCAGTCCTTGGCCCAGAACTGCGCCCGGGCGCGTTCGGCATAGACCGCATCGTAATCGGCCCCGCCCAGCGCACCCTTGGTCGCCTCTTTGATCAGATCGCCGGCGGTCGGGATATCAGGTCGCGCGGCACCGGCCCACAGGCCCGAGCGCATCAAGGCCTTGGCGCATTGGAAGTAAACCTCGGCCACCGAAAACACCAGAACTGTGCGCGGCAGCTTACCGCCCTTGGCGAACCGGTCGCGCAGCGTCTGATCCCGGGTGATCCGGCAGGTGCCATTGACCCGCACCACATTGTTGTCGCCCGGCACCATGAACATTAGCGAAGCCCGGGGATCGCGCACCAGATTGCGCAAACTGTCGATACGGTTGTTGCCCGCCCAGTCGGGCATCAGCAGGGTCTTTTGATCGGCGACGGCGACAACCGGTCCGTCATCGCCGCGCGGGGTGCCATCGGTGCCTTCCGGGCCGATGGTTGACAGAATGCAGAATTTCGACGCGGCGATCCAGCGGCTGTATTCCGGCGTCAGGTGATCCGCGACCTTGGCCAGCGAGGTGGGCACCGGCGCGCCATAGATGGTTTCAAGTGTTTCAATATCGCTGACAAAATCCATGTCCTAGCCTTTCGCCACAAATCCCGCCTCGGCCATCAGTCGGTCGGAATGGGTTTCGACCACCTGTTCCAGTTCGGCCATGAAGGTTTCAATCGCAAGCCCGGCCTTGATCGGCGGCAGAAACTCGACAACCGCCAGCCCCGGCTTGCGGTAAATTCCGTGGCGCGGCCAGAACACCCCGACATTGGTCGCGGCCGGAATGCAATCCTGCTTCAATCCGTCATAAAGCACGCCCGACCCGATCTTGTAGGCCCGCTTGGCCCCCGGCGCCACCCGTGTGCCCTGCGGATAGATCATCAACTGGCCGGGAAAATCGCGCATCGCCTCAACCCCGTCCACCATCTGACGAACGGCCTTGGCGCCTTTGCCGCGATTGACCGGCACGCACCCGATCCGCTGGGCGAAATACCCAAGGATCGGCGCCCATTTCAGCTCGGCTTTCATGATGAATCTGGGGCGGGACAGCACGGACACGATGATGATGATGTCAAAAAACGACTGGTGTTTCGGACAGATCAAGACCTCATCCGACGGGATGTCGCCTCGAACCTCGGACCTGAGGCCGATCATCCAATCCGCGGTCCAGCGCACCCAGGCCGTATAGGTATGCACCGCCCAAACCGCACCTTCGCGCGACACAAGGGCAAACGGAAAAAAGAAAATCGCCATCAACAGCATCATCAGATACATCTGGCCGATGAACAGCAACGACATGATCCACTGCACCGCAAAAGCCATCAGGTCAGCCCCCTCAAGGTCCTAATCGCGGCGGTGCGGGTCGCCCAGAAGGCCACCACAGCCGCCAGCACCGGAATGGTCAGCGGCAAGGCCCAATGCCAGCCCCGAAAACCCAATCCGGTCAGAAACGCGCCTTCTTCCGCTGCGGCGGGCATCAGAAACACCGCCAGCATCGCCGCCAGCGTGCCGGTCAGCGCGCCCCCCAGCGCCCGAAGGGTAAACCGCCGAACAAAGGCCCGCGCGATATAGGTGTCCTTTGCCCCAACCAGTCGCAGCACCGAAATCACCGTCGCGTTTGCCGCCAGCGCCGCTTGCGCGGCCAGCGTGATCATCGCCCCCGTGGACAGCGCGATCAGGGCAATCGAGAACCCGGCCAGCCACCGAAGCCGGTCCGCCGCCTGCACAAGCGGCCGCCGCCATCTGGTGTGGTCGTCAAAAACCGCCCCCGGCGCTTCGGCGATCAGTCGCAGCCGCAGGCCGTCGACATCCGGCCCCGAGGAATCCTCAACCACTTCGATCAGCCGCGGGATCGGCAGGCCGTCCAGCGGCAGATCGGGTCCGAACCACGGCTCCAGAAGCTTGCGCTGTTCCGCATCCGTCAAGACCCGCGCCGATTTGATGCCGGGCGTGCTTTGCAGAACCTTCAAGACCACCTGCGACTGGGTTTCCAACTGCCCGTCCGGCGCCGAAATCCGCACCGTCGCGGTGCGCGCCAGTTCGGCCGACCACCGCTCGGCCAACCGTCCGGTGGCCAGCGACAAGGCCAGCGCAAACACCGCCAGAAACGCCATCGCCCCGGCGGTAAAGG
The DNA here is from genome assembly GCA_030830465.1 of Alphaproteobacteria bacterium. The sequence continues at coordinate 2,039 of JAURMY010000223.1, read as the reverse complement.
TCGTCAGCCGCGCGGTATAACCCGAAGGCGGCACCACCCGGTCGGCGTTCTGGTCGCCCGCCAGCAGGTCCTGAAGAATGCCGAAAAGCCGCCTCACAGATCCGCCCCTGCCAGTTGCAGCCGGTGATTGTGAATGCGCAGAACCCGGGCCGAGATTTGCGCCTTGGCATTTCGGATCAGGTTCAGGTCGTGGGTGGCAATCAGGATCGTCTTGCCCATCTTGTTTAGCTCGACCAGCAAGCTCAGCAACCGCAGCGCCATTTCCCAATCGATATTGCCGGTCGGCTCATCCGCGATGATCACATCCGGCGACATGATGACCGCCCGCGCCAGCGCCGCCCGCTGCCGTTCGCCGCCGGACAGTTGCGGCGGCAGGTTGTCCCGCCGGCCTGCCAGCCCGACCCAGGACAACAGTTCATTCAGATTGTCGAGTTGCCCCGCCGTGTCACGGCCCGAAACGTCCAGCGGCAGGGCGATATTTTCCGCCACCGTCAAATGATCCAGAAACCGGCAGTCCTGATGCACGATGCCCATCCGCCGCCGCGTCACCGCCACATCATCCCGGTTCAGGTGCGTGACATCCCGGCCAAACAGGTTCACCGTGCCGCCGGTCGGCAACAGTTCCATATAGCACAAGCGCAAAAGCGTGGTCTTGCCCGAACCAGACGGCCCGGTCAGAAAGTGAAACGACCCCGGCGCCAGACGCAGGTTCAGGTCTTTCAGAAGGTCGTTGCCGCTGTAACTGTAAGCGGCATTTACCAGCTCGATCAAATGTCTGCTCCGATTCGCCCGGACCCGTATGTTTGCGCAGGGGGGCAAAGGTTGCAATCTCTGACTGAATTACCAATTACTTGGAATGAACCCATGGCCCCGCTACAAGTTGGTAAAAGGGGTGATTCGGTGCTATGAACGCCGAAATCGAATATTGAGGTCTGGATGCGTCTGGTTTGCCCGAATTGCGCTGCTGTTTACGAAGTCGCCGACGAAGCGATTCCGCAGAACGGTCGTGATGTGCAATGCGCGGAATGCGGCGACACCTGGTTTCAGGAAAAACGACCCAGTTTGCGCAAACCCGTCGCGCCGCAAGTCAGAGTTCCGGCAATGGAGGACGACGACGAGGACGACGCAGAAGAGGCCGCCCTGCCACGGACCGGCCTGCGCGCGTCAGAAGGCGCGACCGGCCAAGACAACGACCTGGATGAGGACGACGACGAGGGTGACGCCGCACCGGTTTTCTCGTCGCGCCACCGCGACACGAAGGGTAAGGTCGATCCTTCGGTATTGGACATCCTCCGCAGCGAGGCCGAGCGTGAAACAGCCGCCCGCGAAGCGGATGACAAGGGCCATACGGCCCCGGCGCCGCAGATCGACGCGACCGGTGAGGATGCGGACGAAGACCCCGAAGCGCTGGCCCAGCGCGCCCGTGACGTGCGTGAACGCCTGACCGCAGCGCGCAATCGCGGCAGCCGCATCACCTTTGCCGGTGACAAAGACGAAACGCCGGACCGGGGGGGGGGGGGGGGGGCGCAAACGCTCGACGATGAAGACGACGACGAGGACGTACAGATTGCCGCTGCGGTTGCACGGAATTTGCGCCGCCCCGTGGCCGAAAACCCGCAATCTTCGGCGCCCGGCCAACCCGGATCGCGCGCATTGCCGGATGTTGAGGAGCTGAACTCGTCATTGCGGTCCACCTCGGACAAAGGCCGCGCCCGCGAAGCAAAGCGCGCCCAAAAGGCCGCCAAGCGTGATGCGGCCGGCACTTCGGGAAGGATCGGGTTTTATGTCGCGATCCTGATCGTCCTGTTGCTGGTGGCGGCATATGTATTGAACGAACGGCTGGCCCTGGCGCTGCCTGCGGCAGAACCGTTCCTTGTGACCTATGTGGCCCTGGCCGATCAGGCCCGGTTGCTGCTGGCCGATGGATTTGACGCCGTGGTCGCGCTGGTGCGCGATGTGCTGAAGCAGGTTCTTTAAGGCGCTTTTCCCCGCCTCCCCGGCGATGGCTCAGAACCGGTCGAGCAGTCTTTCCAGGTAAT
>JAURMY010000222.1 GCA_030830465.1 Alphaproteobacteria bacterium | reverse complement strand
TAAACTTGACTCACCAAACGCTGCCTGAAATCAAAGATTTCAACGCGTTAGGTGATGCAATTTGTTTCAAGTAAAACGCAATACGCGCTAGGGCCTATCCCCGCGCCCGCAATTCGCGCCGCATGATCTTGCCCGTGGCGGTCATCGGCATCGCCTCGATCACCTCAACCAGACGCGGCGCGACATGGGGGGAAATCCGGGTTCGCACCCGTGCAATCAGCGCCGCCTCAAGCCCGTCGCGCGACGCGCCCTGGCGCAGAACCACAAAGGCCTTGACGATTTCGGTGCGGACCGGATCGGGTATGCCAACGGCGGCGGCCATCACAACATCCGGATGACCGGTCAGGCAATCCTCGATCTCGGTCGGGCCGATCCGGTAGCCGCTGGAGGTGATCACATCGTCATCGCGCGAAGAAAATGTCACATAACCGCCTTCGTCCATGACCCCCAGATCGCCGGACTTCATCCAGTCGCCGATGAATTTCGCGGCCGTCTTTTCCGGTTGTTGCCAATAATTCTGAAACAGGGTCGGCACCCCGCGCCGCACGGCGATTTCGCCAAGGCTGCCGCGTTCGACCTCTTGGCCTGCGCTGTCGATGATGGCCAGATCATAGCCCGGCACCGCCCGGCCGATCGCGCCGGCCTTTTGCACACCGATTTCCGCGCAACTGGTCAGCAGCAGGTTGCATTCGGTCTGCCCATAGGTTTCGTTGATCCGCAGGCCGAATTCCTCGACCCCCCAATCCAACAGCTCTGCCCCCAGGGATTCGCCGCCCGACATGATGGTGCGCACGCCCAGGTCGCGCGGCGCTTTGGTCTGGCGCATCAGTTTCAGCGCGGTGGGCGGCAGGAACATATTGCGCACCGCCTGTGTCCGGATCAGCCGATAAGCCGCGTCCGGGTCAAACCGGGCCATTCGGTGCGACACCAGCGGCACGCCATAATACATGCAGGACATCGCGATATTCATCAGCCCGCCGATCCAGGCCCAGTCGGCCGGCGTCCAGCCGACATCGCCCGGCTTTGGAAAGAATTCATGCTGCAATTCGACCGCAGGACTGTGCCCCAGCAGAAACCTGTGCGCGTGCAGAGCCCCTTTCGGCGGGCCTGTCGTTCCCGAGGTATAGATGATCACCGCCGGGTCCTCGGCCAGCGTTCTGACCGGCACCAGTTCCGATGAGGCGCGGGCCAAATCCGCCTCCAGATGCACCGCCCCTGCCGCCGGGCCGTCCACCACATAGATCAGCGAAAGATCAGGAAGTTTATCCTTTATATTCAAAACCTTTTGCAGGTTCTCGCGATCGGTTACCACAACCCGCGCGCCGCTGTCCGCCAACCGGTACAGCAGGCCATCCTCGCCAAAAAGGGTGAATAACGGGATCGAGATCATGCCGAGTTTATGGCATGCGAAATGGGTGATCAGCACCTCGGGCGACTGCGCCAACAGCACCGCGCAACGGTCGCCCCGCTGCATCCCGCGCCCGCGCAACGCGTTGGCCAGGCGGTTGGACGCCGCCCGCATCTGACCAAAGGACAGGCGGATGTCGCTGCCATCGGCCTTTACATGGATCACCGCCAACCGGTCGGGTTCGGCCCGCGCCCAGTCATCACAACAGGCCACGCCGATGTTGAACTCTGTCGGCACATGCCAGCGAAACCGCGCGCGCAGACTGTCCCAATCGGCCTTTTGACGAAAAACCCGCCGGTCCGGAAGCGCGGTCATTTGGCAAACACGATCAGGTTGGCCAGTGTCGTCAGCGGAATTTCCAGCGCCCGCATGGCGGCCAGGGAAATCTGGCTCCCGGAAGAGACCTCGCCGCCTTTGGGAATCAGCGTGACATTGACGCTGTTGCCATTGTCCGCCCAAACCACCCGCCCCGCGCTTTCCTTGCTGACCAAGGGGGTCAAAAGCCAAAACCCCTGCCGCCCGACATCGCCAAGCGAGGCGACGGTTTTGCCAAGTTCGCGTTCGGCCGCCGGTTGCACGGCCAGCGCCGCCCGTTTTTCCGCTTCGGTGGATTTGTCCAGAATCGCAGCACTGCGCCCCTCGACCAATCCTTTGGCGGTCGAGGTCATGCCGGCCCGGTGCTGTGGGCGAACCGTGTCCTCTGTCGGGGTGTTGACCGGGACACAGGCCGATTTGGCCGGGTCACAGACCGGAATTTCGGGCGGTTTGCGTTTGAACAGCGAAAGACTGCACCCTGCCAGCATCAGGGCAGACAGGGCAATCACGATGATCCGGGCGGTACGCGTCATGCGTCCAAGCTTAGAAGGGAACCCTGCGCCATTCAACGCCTTCCATCGCCCCCGCAAAAGGAATAGAAGGGCGGTATGACCTCAGCCCTTCGCCTGATCGACCCGTTTCAACGCGCCATCACCTATTTGCGGGTGTCGGTCACGGATCGCTGCGATTTCCGCTGTGTCTACTGCATGTCCGAAGACATGACCTTTTTGCCGAAAAAGGACCTTCTGACCCTTGAGGAACTGGATCGGCTCTGCTCGGTTTTCATCGGTCAGGGCGTTCGCAAGATTCGCGTCACCGGCGGGGAACCGTTGGTGCG
>JAURMY010000221.1 GCA_030830465.1 Alphaproteobacteria bacterium | reverse complement strand
CTCGACAAAGCGCAGGCCGGGGGTGGACTCCAGATCGAAGCTGATCGTGCTGCTCACCGTATCCCGACCCCCGGCATCGGTGGTGCTGGCGGTGGTTGTGGTTTCAAAAACCCGGTCCCCTGTCGCATCCACGAAGTATCGATCATTGCCAGCCCCGCCCAGCATGGTGTCGGCGCCTGTTCCGCCATCCAGCCGGTCATTGCCGGTCCCGCCTTCCAGCCTGTCTGCGCCGTCCAGCCCAAACAGCAGATCATTTCCGCCCTGACCTTTCAGCGTATTGGCCACCCCGTCGCCCGTCAGATTGTCTGACCCGGTCAGAGACCCCCAAATGCTTTCAAACTCGGTATAACTGTCGCCCGCCGCCGCCCCAGTGTTCGACGCAGGCGTGGTCAAGTTCACCCTGACCGTGCCGGAATTGCTGAAATCCAAAACGTCATTGCCACTGCCGCCAACCGCGACCTCGATGTTTGATCCAACGCGCAGAGTATCATTGCCGCCCCCCATGGTGAGGGTGCCATCGATCTCACCGCCAACGTTATCGACAAGGTCCGCCAGATTGCCGAGGGCAACATTGCCGCGCATTTCACCATCGTTGGTGATGCGGTAGGCCGTGCTTGACGCAGACTGCAGGCTGAAATTGCCGCCCCAGATCAGCCCGCTGTTTGCCAGTGTGATTGTCCCTTCGTCGCTGGAAAAATTGTATATGATACCGATATCTCCACCAATAATCTGCCCTGAGTTCAAAATGCGACCTGTGTCGGTCGCGTTGTCCATTTGGGTGGCGATGCCATAGATCACACCGCTGATTTGGCCCGCGTTCTCAAGGTTTAAACGGTTTCCGGTTATCAAAACGGCGTAGAAGTTCGACGAAACCACGGCACCCTGCTCAATTTCTATCGAGCGGTTGGATCCACTGGCGTTTCCAAAGTTAATGGCCCCGTTAATGGCATAAAGCGATGTCCCGCTGGAAACCACTGCTGCGATATCCGAGGCACTGCCTTGCAAGATATCGCCGCTCGTTGAAATCAGGCTAAGGCCTGATCCGATGAAAACCGTTTCATTGGCCGTTAAAGTCTCGCGCGGTCCTGCGCCTGTCCAATTGCTGTTAATCACAGTTAATGACATGTCGCTCTCCTAAAACACAAGGCGCGGCAAAGGTGCTGCGCGGGTCAAATAAATTTGGATTTTAAAGGCAGCCAAAATTCAAAGTCAGAGCCAGCGAAGACCAAACGCTCCGCGCATCACAATGCTGGAGGCTAGGCGCAGGACAGTCAAAAAGTCAAGAAATCCGCGGTAAAGCCGCAGCCCGTGCCAAGGTCCACGGGGCCCGGCACGTGGCAACGAAAAGGGCAGGCCCAGTCCTGGCCCGCCCCCACGCCAAGGCCAATGGCTTGCCGCCGTTACAAAATCTCCGCCATCTTCACCACGCGCCCCTCGGCGACCGACTTCAGGCAAGCCTCCGCCAAAGCCAGCGCGATCAGCCCATCTTCGCCCGAAGGCGTCGCGGGGGTCTTGCTGGAGAGTGCCGCGATAAAGCCCGAAATTTCGGCGGCATAGGCCTCGGTATAGCGGGTCATGAAGAAGTCATGCAGCGGCGGGCGGGTGTATCCGGCGGCCGTGGCCACCTCAATCGACACCGGGCGCTGGTTTTCCGCCGACACCGCCCCCTTGGCCCCATGCACCTCGATCCGCTGGTCATACCCATAGGTCGCCCGGCGCGAGTTCGAAATCATCGCCTGACGGCCAGACGCGGTTTTCAGCATCACCTGAACAGAATCAAAATCCCCCGCCGTGCCAATCGCCGGATCGACCAGCACGGACGCAGTGGCGACCACCTCGGTCACCTCTTCGCCCAAGAGGAACCGCGCCATATCCAGATCATGGATCGTCATGTCGCGGAAAATCCCGCCCGACCGGGCGATATACTCCACCGGCGGCGCGCCGGGATCGCGCGAGGTGATCACCACCATCTCCACCGCGCCAATGCTGCCCTTGTCGATCTCGGCGCGCACAGCGCGGAAATGCGGGTCAAAACGGCGGTTGAACCCCACCATCAGCGTGCCTTTATGGGCGCGCACCACCTCAAGGCATTGCTTGACGCGGGTCAGCGACAAATCAATCGGCTTTTCGCAGAACACCGCTTTGCCCGCCTTGACGAATTGCTCAATCAGGTCGGCATGGGTGTCGGTGGGCGTGCAGATCACCACCGCGTCAATGTCGGCCGAGGCGCAGATCGCGTCAATCGACCGCACATCACAGCCATATTGATCCGCAATCGCCTGTGCGGCGGCGGGAAAGGCATCGGCCACCGCCACGAGCTTGGCCTTAGGATCGCCCGTCACAGCCTTTGCATGCACCTTGCCGATGCGCCCTGCGCCCAAAAGTCCGAACCGAACCGTCATCATGCTTGTCCTTTGTTGCAGGAATGGAATACTCGCCCAAGGCGCGTTTGGATTTGGAATATTTATTCCATCTGCTATCCTGCGTCAAAGGAAACGCGTCAAGAGGGCATGGATGACCGACGACACCAAGACGGCCCCAACCGCCCCCCAAACGGTTGAAGCCTTCAACGCCCGTCTGGCCGACCTCGCCGACGGCCTGCCCAAACGCCTGCGCCAATGCGCCGATCATGTCGCCGCGAACCTTGACCGCATCGCGGTCTCTACCGTGGCCGATCTGGCCGCCGGGGCCGATGTGCCGCCCTCGGCCGTGATGCGCTTTTGCCAGATCATGGGCTTTGCGGGCTTTTCCGACATGCAGCGGCTGTTCCGGGACGCCTATGCGCCGGGCTTTCCCGATTATGCCACCCGTCTCGCAGCCCTGCGCGGCGGGGCAGGGGGCGCGT
>JAURMY010000220.1 GCA_030830465.1 Alphaproteobacteria bacterium | reverse complement strand
CGGCCTCGGCCTCGCCGATGTCCACATCAAGCGCCCCGACCGCCGCGACCGCATCATAGGCAATCCCGGCCAGAGGGTGCGGCGCCTGACCATAGGCGGCCAGATAACGGTCATTGAAACTGCCGGACAGGGACGGGTCAGGCAGCACGAACCAGCCGCCCTGCAACCCGCTGAGTGACAGTGTTTGGGTCGGAATATCCCAACGGGTCAGGCCCATATACTTGATCTTTGTCGGGTCGATCCCGTTTTCGGGCAACAGTTCAGCCAGGATAGGAAGGGCCCCGGCCGTATCGCTTTCAAAGACAATCGCGTCGGTCGCGGTTTCCTGCGCCTGTTGCGAAATGCCGCGTACCGCGTCAATCACGCCCTGCTGGGAAAACTCGTAAGATGCCGCACCGGTGTAATTCATCCCCGCCTGACTGGCGGCATTCTGCACCGCGTCCCGCCCGATCTGTCCGGTGACATTGTTGCCATGCACGGCCAGAACGTTTTCATAGCCGCGCGACTTGGCGTATGTCAGCAGCCGCTTTGCGGTGTTTTCGTAAGTATGCCCAAGCACAAAAACATTGCCGCCGGCCACCTGGGTGTTGTTGGAGAAACTCAGCACGCTCAGCCCGCGCGATGCGACCGCCACACCGGCGGCATTGGCGCCGCTGGCAAAAACCGGCCCCAGGATGATCTTGACCCCTTCATCGGCGGCTTTGATCGCGGCAGCGGCGGCCCCGTCAGCCGTTCCCTGGGTCGGGTAGACCCGCAGGTCGATCTTCACCTCACCCAAATCGGAAACCGCCAGCTGTGCGGCATTTTGCAGGCTGGTCGCCAGCAAATCATTGTTGGCATCGTCCGAACCGAAAGGCACCAACAGCGCAACCGGAACGGGCGCATTGGTGTTGACCACCGGCCCGGCGCCGCCGATTTGCATCTGGCAGGCCGCCATAGCAAACAGTCCGGCCAGCAGGACAACCGCGCGAAACGGGCGTTTGAACGGTTTGAAATCTGAAAACATCGGTCTGTGCTCCTGATTGTCTGGTCAGCCGGACGTAAGATGTGCGAAAACCTAATCAGTTGAGACGCGCAAGTAAACGTCTCTGTCAGGAAAGGGACGATTGTTGACCTTAGAACGCCAATCCCTGGCTGCGGGCCTTTATTTCGTCGCAACACCGATCGGTGCGGCGCGCGACATCACCTTGCGGGGGCTTGATATTCTGCGGTCTGCAGACATTCTGGCCGCCGAAGACACGCGCAACACCCGGCATCTGCTGGATATTCATGGCGTTGCCTTGAACGGCCGGCCGCTGATTCCCTATCATGACCATAACGGCCCGGCGCAACGTCCGCGTTTGCTGGCCTGGATTGGCGAAGGCAAATCGGTGGCCTATGTGTCGGATGCAGGCACGCCGTTGATCGCTGATCCGGGGTTTGTTCTGGCCCGGGAAGCGATCGCGAAGGGCATTGATGTGATCGCGGCACCCGGTGCCTCGGCCCTGCTTGCGGCACTGACGGTGGCGGGTTTGCCGACGGACCGGTTCTATTTTGCAGGGTTTTTGCCGCCCAAACTGGCCGCACGGCAAAAAATGCTGGCACAGCTTGAAGGCGTGCCCGGAACCCTGGTTTTTTATGAAAGTCCGAAACGCGTTGGCAAAATGTTAATGGATTTGGTGCAAGCATTCGGAGGTGACAGACCTGCGGCTTTGTGCCGTGAACTGACCAAGAAATTTGAAGAGGTGCGGCGCGGGCGTTTGGATGAATTGGCAGGGGAATATGAAAAACAGGTGCCAAAGGGTGAAATTGTTGTGGTCGTCGGGCCGGCACCCGAACGGGACCTCGATGCGAAGGGATTGGCGCAGATGATGGCGGCGGCGCTTACGGCATCGGCAACCCTGAAAGATGCGGTCGCATCGGTTGTTGCGGCAACCGGCGCACCGCGCAAGCAGGTCTATCAGCTTGCCTTGGAATTGGAGAAAGACAAATGACAGGTTCAGTTTCCTATCACAGCGGTTTGGCAGCTGAAAACTCTGTGGCCGCGTTTTACGAAGGCCAGGGCTATAAGGTCGCCGCGCGGCGGTGGCGCTCGGCGGCGGGGGAAATTGATCTGGTCGCCCGGCGAAACGGCAATGTGATCTTTGTGGAAGTCAAGAAAAGCCGGACGCTGGACCGCGCCGCCTGTTCGCTGAGCCGGAAGCAGATTTCCCGGATTTATGCATCAGCCGCGATGTTTCTGGAAGGCGAACCCAATGGTCAGGACAGCGCCGCCCGGTTTGACCTGGCAACGGTCGATGCGGTCGGGCGCATATCGGTTCTGGAAAACGCGATTTGCGCGTGATCCTGTTGCAAGTGGCGGCCTGATCGCTCACATAGAAGGCAACTCGGTTTATTAGGTTGTCTGCCATGTCGTTGAAAGTCGCCATTCAAATGGACCCGATCGGGGCCATTAACATAAACGCGGACAGCTCGTTCCGGATCGCCGAAGAAGCCCAGGCGCGCGGCCATGAGTTGTTTTATTACACGCCGGACAAGCTGGCCTATCAGCAGGGGCGCGTGACCGCGAAAGGCTGGCCCCTGACGGTGCGGCGGGAAATCGGCAATCATTTCAGCCTGGGCGAATATCAGGAAATCGACCTGTCCACGCAGGATGTTGTCTGGTTGCGGCAGGATCCGCCGTTTGACATGGGCTATATCACCACGACCCATATTCTTGAAATGATCCATCCAAAGACTTTGGTGGTGAACGATCCGAAATGGGTGCGCAATTATCCCGAGAAATTGCTTGTCTTGCAGTTTCCCGACCTGACGCCGCCCACCACGATTGCGCGGGATCTGGACACGTTGAAAGCGTTCAAGCACCAACATGGCGACATCATCCTGAAGCCGCTTTACGGCAATGGCGGTGCCGGCGTTTTCAGGCTGGATCCCAGCGACCGCAACCTGAACTCGCTTTACGAATTGTTTGCCGGGATCAACCGTGAACCCTTGATCGCGCAAAAGTTCCTGCCGGATGTGTCCAAAGGGGACAAACGGGTGATTCTGATCGACGGTGAAGCTGTCGGTGCGATCAACCGGGTTCCGGCCAGCGGCGAGACACGTTCGAACATGCATGTCGGCGGCCAGCCTGAAAAGGTGGGGCTGACGGCCCGCGATCTGGAAATTTGTGCGGCAATCGGCCCCCTGTTGCGTGAAAAGGGTCAAATTTTCGTGGGGATTGATGTGATCGGCGGCAACCTGACCGAAATCAATGTGACCTCCCCCACCGGCATTCAGGAGCTTGAGCGGTTTGACGGCATCAACGTGGCCGAGAAAATCTGGCTGGCGATCGAAAAACGCAGAGCAGCCGGATGAAGATACCGCTTCGACTGCTGAACCTTGCGCTTCGGTTGATCGAAAAGCGCCATTTGCGGCGGGCGAAGGATCCGGTTGATTTACGGCCGCGTTTTGAACGGCAGGCGCGCCTTTTGTTCAAGACGCCGCCATTTGTCTTGAAATCAAAAACCTTGATTGCCGGGCGGCCTGCGCTTTGGGTTGCGGCGCGCGCGGCGAATCGCCGGAAAGTCATCCTCTATTTTCACGGTGGCGCGTATGTTTTTGGCTCGCCCGCGACCCATGCGGCCATGGTGGCGCGGTTGTCGGAAATGACCGGGCTCTCCGCTTTGCTGCCAGATTACCGGATGGCGCCGGAAGACCCTTTTCCGGCGGCGGTCGAGGACGCATTGGCAATCTATAAGGCGCTGTTGGACAAGGGGTATCACGCAAAGGATATTGTTCTGGGGGGAGACAGCGCCGGCGGCGGTCTGGTTCTGGCACTGCTGCAGCAGATTTTGGCCGCGAAATTGCCCCGCCCGGCGGCGGTCTTTGGCCTGTCCCCCTGGACGGATTTAACGCTGTCGGGGGAAACCCTGCACAGCAAAGCGGCAGCAGAGGCCGTTCTTCCGACGGAGCGTCTGGCAGAGACCGCCGAAACGTATCTGGCAGGGGCGGACCCACAAAATCCATTGGCCTCGCCGCTTTTTGGCGATTTTGCCGGGGCGCCTGACATCATGCTGCAGGTCGGATCAGAGGAGATTCTGCTGGACGACAGTCGCCGGATGGCCGACCGGTTATCGGCGCAGGGGGTGAACCTGCGGCTGGATATCTGGGAAAATGCCCCGCATGTCTGGCAGATTTTCCAGGGCCGGCTTGAGATCGCTGACCGCGCCCTGACCGAACTGGCCGGGTTCCTGCGGGAAAAACTGTCGGCTGAGCCTGCGGATCAACCGCTGCCCTGAAGCAATCGAAACGATATGGCTTCGGCCAGATGCGGGGTCAGAACGCGGTCGGACTGATCGAGGTCGGCGATCGTGCGGGCGACGCGCAATATGCGGTGATAACCCCGTGCGGTCAGCCGGAACTTGTCCGCCGCGCGGGCCAGAAGGGCGGCCCCCTCTTGATCCGGGTTTGAGATTTCTTCCAGAATGGTCCCTTCGGCGTCGGCATTCACGCGGCATCCGGCGTGGCCGGAAAACCGGATTGTTTGAATGTCGCGCGCCATTTTGACCCGCGCGGCAACGGTTTTGGAACTGTCGCCGCTGTCAGGCAGCGACAGATCGTCGACCGTGACGGCGGGCACTTCCAGACGCAGATCAAATCTGTCCATCAAGGGGCCGGATATGCGGCCCATATAATCCTCGCCGCAATTGGGCGCGCGCGAGCAGGCCCGGCCGGCATCCGCCAGATAGCCGCATTTGCAGGGATTGGCGGCCGCAACCAGCAGAAACCGGCAGGGATAGCGGATATGTGCATTGGCCCGGGCGACAACGACATCGCCGGTTTCAATCGGCTGACGCAAGGTTTCCAGCACGGTGCGGGGAAATTCCGGGAATTCATCCAGAAACAAAACGCCATGATGGGCCAGCGAGATTTCACCGGGTTTCGCGCCGCGCCCGCCACCGACAATCGCCGCCATCGAGGAGGTATGGTGCGGCGTGCGAAACGGCCTTGTGCGGGAAATGCCACCCTCGTCCAGCAGGCCCGCCAGCGAATGGATCATCGAGGTTTCCAACGCCTCTTCTGCGGCCAGGGGAGGCAATATGCCGGGCATCCGGGCCGCCAGCATGGATTTTCCGGCCCCCGGTGCGCCGACCATCAGAAAATGATGCCGCCCGGCGGCTGCGATTTCCAGGGCCCGTTTGGCGCGTTCCTGGCCTTTGACGTCCCGCAAATCGCGCAGGTTTGGTTCGGCGGCGGTTTCACCCGGAACGGCCGGGGCAAGAACCGCGCGCCCGTTGAAATGGTTGATACAGTCCAGCAAGGTTGCCGGGGCGATCACCTCAACCGCGCCGACCCAGGCCGCCTCGGCCCCGCAGGCCTTGGGGCAGACAAGGGTACAGTCCGCTTCGGCGGCGGCAATGGCGGCGGGCAGCGCGCCGATCACCGGGATCATCGCGCCGTCCAGCGACAATTCCCCCAGGGCGACGATCTGCGCGACCTCTTCCTTTGGCAGGATGTCGAGGGCGGCCAGCAGGGCCAGAGCAATTGGCAGGTCGAAATGTGACCCTTCCTTGGGCAGGTCGGCGGGCGACAGGTTGACCGTGATCCGCTTGGCGGGCAGGGCGATTGACAATGACGTCAGCGCAGCCCTGACCCTTTCGCGGGCTTCCGAGACCGCCTTGTCGGGCAGGCCAACCACCGAAAAGGCGGGCAGTCCGGCGGTTACGGCGCACTGAACCTCGACCAGCCGGGCCTCGACCCCCTGAAATGCCACCGTATAGGCGCGCGCAACCATGATCTTCCCCTCGGTTTTTCCAAAGGGTTAACGCGACATGGTTTATTTTTGGTAAATCTTAACAAAAGCCGGCCATGCCAGCGGATCGGCGACGGTTTTGTCGCGGCAGAACGGGTTGCAAAAGCCAAAGACCCGGTCGCCGATTGCCAGAAAATCCGTGACCGGTTTGCCGGAATAGGGGCAGGTGGCATTTTCTGACGGGCCGCTTGGCACCGGTTTGGCGGCCAACGGCGCGGGGCCGGGCCAGGGTTTTTCGGGCAGGTCGGGGTCATATCCCGGCTGGATGTATTTTTCCGCAAATCCCATTGCGCGCCAGCGGCGAAAGGACGGGTGCGCCAGATGGGCGGCGACATAGTCCGCCGCGATGCCGCCAACCGGCAGGCCAAAAGTGGCGATGCGGGTGGCAACAGGGGCATAGAACACGTCGGCAACCGACCAGTCGCCGAACAGCCAGGGCCCGGAGCCGCCAAAGCTTTGCCGCGCTTGCGTCCATAGGTCTTCGATCCGCGCCACATCGGCCAGCACCGCTTTGTCCGGCGTGAACCCGGCAAAAGCACAGCGCAGGTTCATCGTGCAGGCGGTCCGCAGGGCGCCAAAGCCCGAATGCATTTCCGCAGTTATGGATCGCGCGAAGGCCCGCGCCGCCGGATTACGCGGCCAGAAAGCAGTGGTGCTGTGCCGCTCAGCCAGCGTTTCGGCCATGGCCAGCGTGTCATAGACAACATCGCCCTCGGGCGTTTTCATCGCAGGCACCAGCCGCGCCGGGGCGAAATCGCGCAACATGGCGTCAAATGCGGGCGAATACATGCGCGCGCTGCGGATTTGCACCGGAATGTCAAAGCTGTCAAACAACAGCCAGCCGCGCAGCGACCAGCTGGAATAGGTGCGATCCCCGATGGCAAGTTGATAGGTCATAAAAGGACGATAGCGGGCGGTTCATCGGCCTGCAAGCGGTCCGATCATGGCCGGTGATTGACCCCCAGAACCCGCCAATGCGGGTCGGTAAATTCCAGCCGGGTGACAGAGAGGTTGTCGACCTTGAAACTTAGGGCCGATTTCGCGCTGATCCGGCTGGCCCTTTGCAATTGCGTCAGGATCACCCCGAAATGGGCGACGGCGATGATATCCTGGCCCGCATGGCTGTGATTGATCGTATCGACAAAGGCTGACACCCGGGCCGCAGTCTGGTTCCAGCTTTCGCCCTTTGGCGGGGCGACGTCGCCGGGGGCTGACCAATAGGCCCGCGACAGGTCGGGATCGGTCGCGGCAACATCGGAGAAAGTGCGGTTTTCCCAAGTGCCGAAATTCAGTTCGCGCAGGGCTTTGGCGTGTGGCAGTCGCGTGCGGTTGCCGGCCAGCGCATCGGCGGTTTTGACCGAGCGGATCAGGTCGGAGGAGATCACGGCGGCGTCTTTTGGCAGCGACCGGTCAAGCCGCTTTATGGCGTGAATATCGCTGAGATCGGCGGGCAGATCGGTCCAGCCCACAAGGCCTTTGGCATGGGTCGGCCCGTGCCTGATCCACCACCAGCAGGTCATCGCGCGGCCTTGGGTATTGCGCCCTTAAGGGCCAGCGGCAGCCCGGAAATCAGGGCGACTACCAGATCGGCGCGCCGGGCGACATCCCGGTTCAGGCGGCCCTGTGCAGCGGCAAACCGGCGGGCCAGGGCGTTGGGCGATACCCCGCCCGATCCGACCTCATTGGTGACAAGGATGACCGGAGCGCTCACTGTGGACAAGCAGTCCAGCAGGCGGCTGGATTGCTGCGCAAGATCAGCCCCGGCCATCAGTTGATTGGTCAGCCACATGGTCAGACAGTCGATCAGAATCACGTCATCCCGCCAGGGGCCGGACAGGGGCGCGATCAGATCAAGCGGTGCTTCGATCGTGCGCCATCCGGTGCCGCGCTCGGCTCTGTGCCGGGCGATTTTGGCCTGCATTTCGGCGTCATGGGCCTGGGCTGTCGCGATATAGACCCGATTCTTGCCGGAAGCGGCGGCAAGGGTTTCGGCCCAGGCGGATTTGCCCGCGGCGATTCCCCCGGTCACCAGCGTCAGTGGTGGAAAGTCTGGCATTTTTTTGCGGGTCCCCAATGCGCTGAACAGGCTTGCAGCGCGGGCGCCGCGATAAAAAGGGTAAAGGGGCGAAAGCGTGATTTCAACCAGCCGTTTGATCGGCTTATACTGGGGCATGAAGAAAATTCTTGCCATCGCGTTTTGGTGTTGCCTGCCTGTCCTGTGCAAGGCGGCTGAGATCAATGTCGGCGCATTGGATCATCTGCCCCGGGCCGATGTCGTGCTGTTGGGCGAGGTGCATGACAACCCGGTTCACCACGAAAATCAGGCGCGGGCGGTTGCAGCGTTGCGCCCGGCGGCGCTGGTGTTTGAGATGCTGACACCGGATCAGGCCGGGCGCGTCGATGGCTCCAGCCGAAGGGATGCAGACACACTCGCCAGCGTTTTGGGTTGGGCGGGGACGGGCTGGCCCGATTTTGCGCTTTATTATCCGATCTTTGCCGCCGCGCCCGAGGCGGCGATCTTTGGCGGCAATCTGCCCCGT
>JAURMY010000219.1 GCA_030830465.1 Alphaproteobacteria bacterium | reverse complement strand
GGTTGGGCCGGGCGGGGGGGCTTTGCCCCCCTCGACCCCCCAGAGTATTTCGTGAACAAAGAGGTCGGTTCAGTCAAGGTATGTGTCGGCCCTGAGGCCGGCGCGTTCGTAATGGATCGGCAAGGCCTTGCCATATAACTGGATCGCGCGCTCGGGCCGGCCGACCATGCCCGGTTCCTCGACATAGGAAAAGATCGCGACATAGCGCGGGGTTTTCCCGGTCAGGGGGGCGACCCGGTGCAGTGAATTGCGGCCAAGAAACAATTGCAGGTCGCCGGGTTCAAGATGGAGTTTGCGAACTTTGTCCGATGTGCCGTTCAGCACCTGTTTGACCGCGTCGAAATTTTCACCGCCGGACCGAATGTTCGGAGCATATTCGAAATCGCCCCCTCCGTCAGCGTTTTGCACCGCCAGCGTGACGGTGTAGTTGTTGGTGTCAAAATGCCAGGGAAAGCCGTTGCCCGCTTCTGCCATATTGACGATCACATCGGCCAGGGGATCGGCATAGCGATAGAACTTTTCCTGCCCGAAAGCCGCCTTGATAAAGGGATCAAAGCCCGGAAAGTCAAAGATCGCACGCAAAGCCGCGCCTTTGGCGAAGTTATCCGCCGGAATGAAGGCGTTGGAACGGTCATAAAACCGCCGCACCGGATGATCCTGTGGCAAGGACGGGTCATCCTTGGTGAAATAGGCATTGGTACGGTTGAAGGCGCGGTGCGCGTTGGGGGCGGCGGCATCGGCCTCGGCGGTCAGGGCCTTGACCCCGGCGGGGGTCAGAAAGCCCTTGATCACCGCGCAGCCGGAACCGGCAAGGTCGCGGTGCACCTTGGCAAGCAGCGCCTTGTACCCATCCCCGCCGGGCTGGTCGATGGGGCAATCGGCCAGGTTGATCAGATCATGCACGTTCATCTTGTTCACTCCGCCGCCACGGAGCGGCTGGCGGGCACCACTTCATAGCCGCGCTCTTCAGGTTCATCATCGACCATTTCCGCCGGAAAACCGGGGCCAGGATCGACAGGCCCGTGGCCTCTTCCAGACGGCGGATGATATCGTCGGACTGGGCGCGTTCGCCATAGCGCTTGATCCCGTCATTGAAGATGTCAATCATCAGCGGGCTGATTTCCAGAGGCACATTGTGGCGGTCGGCGATGGTTTGAAACAGGCCAATATCTTTTTTCACAAGGTCCATCGTGAAGGAAATATCGCGCGAGCCGTTCAGGATGACCTGGCTTTCCGTTTCATGCACAAACGACGTGCCCGACGAGATTTTGATCGCCTCATAGGTGGTGCCCAGGTCAAGGCCTGCCGCTTTCATCGTGACCATCGCCTCGCAACAGGTCAGAAGATTTGCGGTGGCCAGATAGTTTGTCATGACTTTCAGCGTGCTGGCGGTGCCAAGCGCGCCGGTGTGCAGCACGCGCCGGCCAAGGACCGTCAGGATCGGCAGGATGCGTTCAAAACTGGCGCGGTCGCATCCGGCGAAGATCGAGATATTGCCGGTATCGGCGCGGTGGCAGCCGCCGGAAACCGGGCAATCCACGGCAGCGCCGCCTTTTGCGATGACTTTTTCGCCCAGGCGTTTGATTTCGGCGGCATCGGTGGTGGACATTTCCATCCAGATCTTGCCGGGTTTGACTTCGCTCAGCAGGCCGTCAGCCGATTCCATCACCGCGGCAGATGCGGCGGGCGACGGCAGGCAGGTGATGACAATATCGCAGTCGCGCATCATTTGCGCCGGGCTGGTGCCGGCTTTGGCACCGCGTGCGGTAAATTTCGCCACGAAATCAGGGTTCAGGTCGCGTACAGTCAGATCAACACCATTGCGCAGCAGGCTGCCTGCCAGTTTGCCGCCGACATTGCCAAGCCCGATAAATCCGATTTTCATAAGTGTCCCTTTGGTTTGCGTGAAACTGGGCGCAGGCTGGACCGCCGGTGCCTTGTGGCTCTCGCCCAATTGCGACATGGATTTTCGCAAATTGGCATCTTGCCACAGGTCTTTTGTTTCCAAAATCGAAACAATCATTTTCTTTTTCGCCCACTGTTTATCTTTTGGCACAGGTCCTATGTTCTTGCACAACAAAGGAGTGCCACGATGTCGATCCGCCCCGTAAAGTCCCTGACCAAAGCCCAACCGACGATGGAAGGCGCAGGCGTGCATCTGCATCGCGCTTTCGGCTTTCACGATCCGAAAATGCTGGACCCGTTCCTGCTGTTTGACGATTTTCGCGGCGACAGTCCGAACATGTATATGAAGGGCTTTCCATGGCACCCGCACCGGGGCATCGAAACCATCACCTATGTGCTGGCGGGCACGGTTGAACATGGCGACAGTCTGGGCAACGTCGGCCGCCTGAAGGGCGGTGACGTGCAGTGGATGACGGCGGGATCCGGCATCATGCATCAGGAAATGCCCAAGGGAAACGCCAAGGGCCAGATGCACGGGTTTCAGTTATGGGCCAACCTGCCTTCGGCCCTGAAAATGACCCAGCCCCGGTATCAGGACGTGCCTTCGGCGGAAATCCCCGAGGTGGTTGAGGATGACGGCACGGTGATCCGCGTCATCGTCGGGGCGTCGCACGGCAAGGCCGGACCGGTGGACGGGATCGCCGCCGAGCCGCAATATCTGGATATTTCCGTCGCCCCGAACCGGCGCAAGACCTTCAAGGTTGATACCTATCGCAAGACCTTTGCCTATATTTTCGCGGGTTCCGGCCGGTTTGCAGGGGCGTCTGACCCGCGCGGGGTGTTGCTGGAAAAAGAGGTGGCCGGACAGGAATTGAACATCCGCGACCTGTCGGGAAACCGGACCCTGGTGCAATTTGACACGGGCGACGAAATCACCGTTCAAGCGGGGCCGGACGGCATCCGGTTTCTGCTGGTGTCCGGCAAACCGATTGAAGAGCCCGTCGCCTGGCACGGCCCGAT
>JAURMY010000218.1 GCA_030830465.1 Alphaproteobacteria bacterium | reverse complement strand
CGCCCTTGCGGGTGCGCACGATCTGATAGCCGGGCCGCCAGATGTACCGCACCGGGGCTGACAGCATGTGCACCAGCCGCGTGAACGGAAACAGCACAAAGATGGTCAGCCCGGTCACGATATGCAGCTTGAAGATCAGGGCGGCGCCCTGAATATGGGATGCGGCATTGGCGTCCAGCATCATGATCCCGTTCGCCCAGGCCATCAGTTTGGCCATTTCATGCCCGTCCAGATGATTGAGGCTGATCGGCACCGTGGCCAGCCCAAGCATCAGTTGCACCAGCAGCAGCAACAAAATGCCGGTATCGGCAAAACTGGAATTGGCCCTTACGCGCGCGTCGGTCAGGCGGCGATGCGCCAAAAGCAACCCCCCGGCCAGCGCCATCAGCCCGGCCAGACCGCCCCCCACCGCCGCCAGCAGTTGTTTGGCGCTGTGGCTGACGCCCAGGGAGTCAAATACCTCAATCGGGGTCAGAAGGCCGATCAGATGACCGGCCAGAATGACCAGAACGCCAAGGTGAAACAGGACAGAACCCAGGATCAACTGCTTGCGCCGCAACAACTGGCTGGAGCTTGATTTCCAGGTATAGGGGTCGCGTTCGTAACGAATGATGGAGCCAAGAACCATGATCGTGATCGCGATATAAGGGTAGGTTCCAAACAGAAACTGGTTCATTTTCGCCTCCTATTGATGAACTGTCAAAGCGGTGCGGGGCAGACCGGGTTTTACACCCGGGTCCATCCGCGACAGGATATCCCGGCTGGCCGGGCAGCCTGCGCCGGGATTGGGGCCAAAGGTCACTTCGGCCTCTTCCCATTCCGCGTCGAGTCTGGCCAGGTCCTGGGGGTCTTCGTCGGGCTCGGTCAAAATGCTTTCCGGCCGGCTGGCCTTGATATGTGCCGCGTCCAGAAGGGCCGTCATGACTGCGGCATAGGGGCTTTCGCGGCGCAACAGGCGCTCTGCCAAGACCTGGATCACATGGCCTGCATCCGTCAACAGGGCGCGCGCCTCGTCCAGATCCCGCGTGGACAGATATTCCAGCAGGACAGGCAGATGGTCCGGCAATTCATTTGAGGCCAGTTCGACCCCCCCGGCGCGATAGGTTTCCAGCAAGTCCACCATGGCGCTGCCCCGGTCGCGGCTTTCGCCATGCACATGTTCAAACAGGTTCAGCGACAGGGTGCGCGACCGGTCAAACAGCAGAACATACCGCTCTTGCAGATCGTAAAGATTGCTGTCCTTCATGTCGCAAAGCAGCGGTTGCAGGGCCTGTTGCGCCTTGGGCGACAGGATCGCTTCGCTGGCCAGAACCGCCGCGATGTCATCACTGGCGGCTTTCAGATCGGCGCTGGGATAACACAGCAGCGCTGAAAGGGCCTGAAAGGTTTTTGCCATCAGAATGCCTCCGTCGGGGTTACGAATTTGCGGCTGCCAAACAGCTTGCCGCCGTTTGATCCGGTCGAGCAGCCATTGCCATCGGTAAAGCCGCAGCCGGACCGCAGGTCATAGGCGTCTTCTGCCGCCTCGCGATGCGCCGTGGGCACGACGAACCGGTCTTCGTAATCGGCCAGCGCCAGGATCTTATACATGTCTTCGATCTGTTGCGGCGTCAGGCCGACCCGCTTGGCGATCTCGATGTCGACAAATCCCTCAACGGTTTTTGACCGCATGTAACCGCGCATTGCCAGCATCCGTTCAAGGGCTGTCACGATCGGTTCCTCGTCGCCTGCCGTCAGCATATTGGCAAGATATTGCACCGGAATGCGCAGGCTGCGAACGTCAGGAATAAGCCGGTCCACCCCGATGGCGCCTTTAGAGGCGGCGGTGCTGACCGGGCTGAGCGGCGGGATATACCAGACCATCGGCAGGGTGCGGTATTCCGGGTGCAGCGGAAACGCCACTTTCCAGTCCATCGCCATTTTCCAGACCGGCGAATTGATCGCGGACGTGATCCATTCCTCGGGGATGCCTTCGGCGCGGGCCGCCGCCTGAATGTCGGGATCGTTCGGGTCAAGGAAGACGCCAAGCTGCGCGTCATATAAATCCTGTTCCCCTTCCACCGAGGCCGCCTCGGCGATCTTGTCCGCGTCATAGAGCATGACCCCCAGATAGCGGATCCGCCCGACACAGGTTTCCGAACAGACCGTCGGCAATCCGCTTTCGATCCGGGGATAGCAAAAGGTGCATTTTTCCGATTTGCCGCTTTCCCAGTTGTAATAAATCTTCTTGTAAGGGCAGCCCGATACGCACATCCGCCAGCCCCGGCATTTTTCCTGATCGATCAAGACGATCCCGTCTTCCTCGCGTTTATAGATCGCGCCGGAGGGGCAGGAGGCGGCGCAGGCCGGGTTCAAGCAATGTTCGCACAGGCGCGGCAGATACATCATGAATGTGTTTTCGTATTCGCCGTAGATTTCCTTTTGGATGCCGTCGAAATTGTAGTCTTTGGAACGTTTTTCGAACTCGCCGCCTAGGATTTCTTCCCAGTTCGGGCCATTTTCGATCTTTTCCATGCGCTGACCCGAGATTTTGGACCGTGGCCGCGCGGTCGGGAAGGTCTGCATTTCCGGGGCGGATTTCAGATGGTCATAGTCAAAATCGAACGGTTCATAAAAGTCGTCGATTTCGGGCAGGTCCGGGTTGGCAAAGATATTCGCCAACAGCTTTAACTTGCCGCCCTGCTTGGGCTTCAGCTTGCCGTTGGCCGTACGTTCCCAGCCGCCGTTCCATTTCTTCTGGTTCTCCCAGTCCTTGGGATAGCCGACACCGGGTTTGGTTTCGACATTGTTGAACCAGGCATATTCAACCCCGTCCCGCCCGGTCCAGACGTTCTTGCAGG
>JAURMY010000026.1 GCA_030830465.1 Alphaproteobacteria bacterium | reverse complement strand
ACCCCGCCGCCGGAGTGATCCGCAAATAGCTGGCGATGCCGCCCGCGTGCCCGGTGGCAAGATCGATGATCGCATAAAACACCGGGTCCTTGCCCGCCGTCACTTCGCGCATCCAGTGGTGATACCCCGCAACCGAGGAAAACGGCCCATAAGGCAAATAGTTCCAGATCACCCCGTCCTTGTCGGCGGAATTGGCGCGGTGCAGATCGGCGGCGTGCCGGTCCGCATCAAGCGGTTCCAGCCGCACATTTCGGCCCTGCAGAACCGCATCACCCGGCCAGGGCGGCACGCGCCAGTCTTTGACGATCTCGCCGCCGTTGTTGTTTTGTGTCATGTGCTTACCCCTGCTCGGCCGATCCTGCCCCCCGATCCGGCCCTAGGCCAGAATACAAGGATCATCTCCCATGTCCAGACCGGGAAACACCACGTTTTCAATCATGTCGCGGTTAAGACCGAACAGGCCCTTCATCAGCCAGGCCGGGTAGCGGCGCACATCTGCTGTCGGCATCAGGTCGCGGTCCTGATAAAGCTGCCCTTCGCCCAGTCCCGGCCAGTCGCCATAGACCCTGCCGCCCCGGATCGCCCCGCCGGCCAATACCATCGCCCCGCCGGTGCCGTGATCGGTGCCGCGCGATCCGTTTTCCCGCGCGGTGCGGCCAAATTCCGTCATGGCGACCACGGCGGTCTTGTGCCAGTTCGCGCCCAATGTGGTCTTCAGCTCCACTATCGCGTCGGTCAGTTCGCCGAGCGAGCCTTTCAATCCGCCCGCTTGCGAGCGGTGGGTGTCCCATCCGGCGATCGAAAAGGCCGCGATCCGGGTTTCCTCGTTCAGCCGGTCCGCCGCGAACCGGGCCAGGGATTTCGCCCGCCCCGCCTTGCCTGCCGTCAGCATGGCGGCCATCATGTCTTTTGAGGACATGTCCGCCTCGCCGTCCAGATCCATCCCCAACAGCTCCACCATATCCGTCGCCAGATTGGCCGCCGACTGAAAGGCCGGGTCATCGTGATACATCGCGTCCAGCAACCGCCGCCCCTGTGGCGACAGGTCCAGCCGCGTGCTGGGCGACCAACTGGAGGTGCGCACCGCCCCGTTCAGCACGATCAGATCCTCGCGCCCGACCGCAAAGGCGGTCTTGGCCTCAACACCGGGCACCTGGCCCAGCATCCGGTTCAGCCAGCCGTCGCGGATCGCGCCAATGGCCAGGTCATTGCCGGTGCCCGCCTCCAGAATATCCTGGCCGTCAAAATGGCTGCGTTTGTTGCGGTAAGGGGTCGAAACCGCATGGGCAAAGCCCAGATCGCCGGCCTGCCACAGGGGCATCACCCCGGCGAAATGCTGGTTCAACGCATAAAACCCGTCCAGATCCATGGCGCCGCCCGCCGCGCCTGACGGAATATTCGGCCGGTATGCCGCCAGATTGGCGTCGCCGTAGGGCTGTACCACGTCCAAGCCGTCCATCGCCCCGCGCAAAATGATCACCACCAGCCGCGTGTCCCAGGGGGCCGAGGCATAAGTCACCGGCGTCACCAAAGGATTGGCCGCCAATGAACAGCCCAGCGCCGAACCCGCCACCAGAAAGCGACGCCGCGTAAGAAGGGAAGACTGTGCCATGCTCTGTCCTATCGACGGTTGAATTCAGGCGAAGCCAGCACCAGCGCCAGCCCCTCGGTCTTGCTTTCGGCGGCCCCGACCAGACCGGTCAGACCGGCATCGGCCAGATCACCCAAAGCCACCGATGCAAACTGACGCGGATCAAGCGCGCCGCCGAATTCCTGCGCTGCGATCAGCGCCCATTCAATGCGCGCCGCCAGACCCTGCGCCGTGATCCAGTCGTCCAGCGCCTCGGGCCAGCCGTTCGGCCCCGGTGCCTGCTGATAGGGTTGGCCCATGGTCGTCAGCGGCCCGGACAGCAAATACCTTATCTGGCGCAGCTGCAAACCGGACATCTGCATTTCCGTCGGCCCAAAGGCCCGCAGGGTCGAGGCGACAAAGTCAAACGGACGCTTGGCCTTGGCCCCGAAATTCTGCCAGGCGGCGGGATGCGCCAGCAGCGTTTCATAAAGCGCCATCAAATCCCCGTCCGCCGCCAGATAGGCCTTGGCCATCGCATCGACCAGCGCCGGATCCGGCGTGTCCGCGACAAAATGCACAGCCAGCTTGCGCGCCAGATGCCGTGCCGTATCCGGGTGCAGCGCCAGATCGTCCAATGCCGCCTCAATATCGGCCACCTTTGGGGCACCCCCGCCATAGGATTTGCCCAAAATGGTCTCGGCCCCCGGTTCTGCTGCCCCGGCGCGGAATTTGAAACCGGTGCGGAAATTGTAGTTCAACCCGGTCAGAAGTTCGGCAAATTGGCGCACGTCGGCCTGCTGATAGGAACTGCCAACCCCCAACGTGTGCAGCTCCAGAATTTCGCGGGCCAGATTTTCGTTCAGGCCGCGCCCGGCTTGCAACCCGATCTTGGAATTGGGGCCGATCGACAGGATCTGATCCAGATAGATCAGCATCACCGGATGCAATTCAACCGCCTTCAGCAAGTCCCTGAAATTGCCGGTAATATTGGGGCGGATCGCATCCTCGATATAGGCGGTGGTGACGAATTGCAGCCCCTTGCCGCGCGCGGAAACCGTGAAATGATCGGCCCAGAACTGCACCAACCGTTCGCGAAATCCGTCCTGCGTCAGCGCGGGGCGCATCACGGTCAGCACAAGCTCGCGCGCCAGGTCCAGTTGCGCGGCCCCGGCGGCGTCGCGATAGGCCGCCTCGGCCCCGTCCGCATTCGCCCGCCGCGCCTTGCGCAACTCACCCAGATCCCGTTCTTCCGCCGACCGCTGGGCAAAGCCTGCAATCGGCAACTGCCGGGCGATCACGTCCGGTCCGGCCAGAAGATTCAGCATCTCTGCCACACCTGAAGGCGGCGCAATATGCGGCGACAGGCCGAAACCGAACCGGATCGCGGCATAGGTCTGAAAACTGGGCGTCATCCTGCTCCTTTCGGCGGGGTGCAGGTTACACGTCTGCCCCCGTCTTTTCCGTCGCAGTATATCGCAAAAATTCGCCGCCGCATCTGTTTGCTTGGCGCGGGCGCTGAAAACCGCTCAGCCTTTCATCCCGCTGACCGCGACCACAGAAGTGAACGCCGGACTATTCCTTCGGCAAGACCCGCAGACCCAGTTCGCGCAGTTGTTCATTT
>JAURMY010000217.1 GCA_030830465.1 Alphaproteobacteria bacterium | reverse complement strand
TTCACCCGCATGACCGGCGATCTGGTCAAGGCCATGCTGGGCTGCGGCAAGCCGGTGATCTCGGCGGTGGACGGGGTTGCCGTAGGGGCCGGTGCGATCATCACCATGGCCAGCGACTTGCGGCTGGCCACGCCCGAGGCGAAATGCGCCTTTCTGTTCAACCGGGTCGGTCTGGCGGGCTGTGACATGGGGGCCTGCGCGATCCTGCCCCGGATTATCGGTCAGGGCCGGGCCTCGGAACTGCTGTATCTGGGCCGCTCGATGAGCGCCGAGGAAGGTCTGGCCTGGGGCTATTGGAACGCGGTTCATCCGGCGGCAACGCTGGAGGATGAGGCGTTGAAACTGGCGCACCGGATCACTGCCGGGCCGACATTCGCCAACGGCATCACCAAAACGCAGCTGAACCACGAATGGAACATGACCCCGGATCAGGCAATCGAGGCCGAGGCGCAGGCCCAGGCGATCTGCATGCAGACCGAGGATTTCGTGCGCGCCTACAAGGCTTTCGTGGCGCGGGAAAAACCGGTTTTTGCGGGGAACTGATGGCAGACAAAACCTTCCTGAACTGGCCGTTTTTTGAAGACCGCCACCGTGACCTGTCCGGGTTTCTGGAAAGCTGGTGCGCGGCCAATCTGCCGGTTGACCATGGCGATGTGGACGCGGCCTGTCGCGATCTTGTTGCGGCTATGGGCAAGGCCGGTATCCTGCGGCATTCCGGTGCCGCAGCGGGTGAGAACCTTGACGTGCGGTCGCTGTGCCTGATCCGGGAAACCCTGGCGCGGCATGACGGGCTGGCAGACTTTTCCTTTGCTATGCAAGGGCTTGGCATGGGGGCTGTGTCTTTGTTTGGCTCAGCCGATCAACAAAAATGGCTGGAAAGAACCCGCGCCGGACTGGCCCTGTCGGCCTTTGCGCTGACCGAACCGGCCTCGGGCTCGGACGTGGCCAATATCGCCACCGAGGCTCGCAAGGTAGGCACTGAGTATATCTTGAACGGCGAAAAGACCTGGATTTCCAACGGCGGCATCGCGGATGTTTATGTGGTCTTTGCGCGCACCGGTGAGGCAGCCGGGGCCAAGGGCCTGTCGGCCTTTTTGGTGCCCGCCGACACGCCGGGGTTTTCGGTTGAGGAACGGCTGGAAACCATCGCGCCGCATCCATTGGCGCGGCTGAAATTCACCGATTTGCGCCTGCCGGAAACGGCCCGTATCGGCGACAGCGGCGCCGGTTTTCGCATCTCGATGGCGGTTCTGGATGTGTTCCGGTCGACCGTCGGGGCGGCAGCGCTTGGCTTTGCCCGCCGCGCGCTGGAAGAAACCCTGAAACGGGCCACCACACGCAAGGTGCAGGGCGCGCCTTTGGCCGAATTGCAGATGGTTCAGGGCCATATCGCGGACATGGCGCTGGATATTGATGCGGCGGCCCTGCTGATCTATCGCGCCGCCTGGACCAAGGACATGGGCGCGACGCGCATCAGCCGCGAGGCTGCGATGGCCAAGCTTTATGCCACCGACAAGGCGCAACAAGTGATTGATAAAGCGGTGCAAATCCATGGCGGCGACGGGGTGCGCAAAGGCGTTGTCGTCGAAAGCCTATACCGCGAGATCCGGGCGCTGAGGATTTATGAGGGCGCGTCTGACGTGCAAAAAGTCATTATCGCACGGCAAGTTCTGGGAGGGATGTGAATGACACGCAAACTGCATCTGGGGCCGTCGGGCCATGTGGACACTTTCGCGCGGGACAATCTGCCGCCCGCGGATCAATGGCCCGATTTCCTGCTGGAGGATTTTCCCTATCCGGATTACCTGAATATCGGTGTCGCACTGACCGATGCCATGGTCGAAAAAGGCTTTGGCGACAACACCGCGCTGATCGGAAACGGCCGGGTGCGCACCTATAAGGAACTGTCGGACTGGACCAACAAACTGGCCCATGCCCTTGCCGAGGATTACGGCGTGAAGCCCGGCAACCGGGTGCTGATCCGGTCGGCCAACAACCCGGCGATGGTGGCCTGCTGGCTGGCGGCGACCAAGGCGGGGGCGGTGGTGGTGAACACCATGCCGATGTTGCGCGCAGGCGAGTTGAGCCAGATCGTCGATATGGCGGAAATCAAATTCGCCCTGTGCGACAGCCGGATGATGGATGAAATCGTCGCCTGCGGCAAAACCTCAAAATTCCTGAAAACCATTGTCAGCTTTGACGGCACCGCCAATCACGACGCGGAACTGGATCGTATGGCCCTGTCGAAATCGGTGAAATATCAGGCGGTGCGCACCGGGCGCGACGACGTGGCCCTGCTGGGCTTTACGTCAGGCACCACCGGCAAGCCGAAGGCCACGATGCATTTTCACCGCGATTTGCTGATCATCGCGGACGGCTATGCCCAAGAGGTTCTGGGCGTCACGCCCGAGGATATATTCGTCGGCTCGCCGCCCTTGGCCTTTACCTTTGGGCTGGGCGGTCTGGCGGTGTTTCCGCTGCGTTTCGGCGCGACCGCGACGTTGCTGGAAACCGCAAGCCCGCCAAACATGATTGAAATCATTGAGAAATACAAGGCGACGATCTGTTTCACGGCACCCACCGCTTATCGCGTGATGATGCGGGCGATGGATGAAGGTGCCGATTTGTCCAGTCTGCGCTGCGCTGTGTCGGCGGGCGAGACCCTGCCCGCCCCGGTCTATGACGAGTGGCTGGCCAAGACCGGCAAGCCGATGCTGGACGGGATCGGCGCGACCGAGATGCTGCATATTTTCATTTCCAACCGCTTTGGCGACAGCAAGGCCGCCTGCACCGGCAAGCCGGTCGCCGGATATGAGGCGCGGATCGTGGATGGCGACATGAACGATGTGCCTGACGGCGAACCGGGGCGGCTGGCGGTGCGCGGGCCGACGGGCTGTCGCTATCTGAACGATGAACGGCAAAAGGTTTATGTGCGGGACGGCTGGAACATCACCGGCGACACCTTCATGCGCGACGCCGAAGGATATTTCCACTTTGCCGCCCGCAACGACGACATGATCATCTCGTCCGGATACAATATCGCCGGGCCGGAGGTCGAAGCGGCCCTGCTGTCGCATCCTTTCGTGGTGGAATGCGGCGTGATCGGCGCGCCTGATCCCGACCGGGGGTTCATCGTTCAGGCCCATGTGGTTCTGGAAGCCGGCGTTGCGCGGGATGACGTGACCGTGAAAGCCTTGCAGGACCATGTGAAGGCCAGGATCGCGCCTTATAAATATCCGCGCTCGGTGGTGTTCATCGACGCTTTGCCAAAAACCCAGACCGGCAAGGTCCAGCGGTTCCGCCTGAAAGAAGGGAATTGACCATGTCCGATTTCGCAAAGACCAAATCTTTGTTCCACCTGCCCGACGGGATGATTTATCTGGACGGCAATTCGCTGGGGCCATTGCCCAAAGCGGCCGCCGGCCATGTGAGCGATATGATGCAGAACCAGTGGGGCGATCTGTTGATCACCGGCTGGAACAAGGCCGGCTGGATGGACCTGTCGACCACGATCGGCGACAGGATCGGGCGGCTGATCGGGGCGGAACCGGGCCATGTCATCATGGGCGACACCCTGTCGATCAAGGTCTATCAGGCGCTGGCCTCGGCGCTGGAACTGAATCCGGAACGCCGGGTGGTTCTGTCGGACAACGGGAACTTTCCGTCAGACCTTTATATGGCGCAGGGGCTGTTGAAATCGCTGGGGCCGGATTATGAGCTTCGCGTCGTAAACCCCGAAGATGTTTCGGAAAATATCACGGACGAACTGGCGGTTCTGATGCTGACGGAGGTCGATTACCGCACCGGACGCAAACACGATATGAAGGCATTGACCAAACAAGCCCATGCCAGGGGTGTGATCACAATTTGGGATCTGGCCCATTCGGCGGGGGCAATTCCCGTTGATCTGGCCGGGTGCAAGGCCGATTTCGCCTGCGGGTGCAGCTATAAATACCTGAATGGCGGCCCGGGCGCGCCGGCGTTTTTGTATGTGAACCCGAAATGGGCGGAAACCGCACGTCCGGCCCTGTCCGGCTGGCTGGGCCATGAAGCGCCCTTTGCCTTTGATCTGGAGTATCGCCCCGGCAAAGGCATTGAGCGGATGCGCGTCGGCACGCCGCCGGTGCTGGCCTTGAAGGCGTTGGAATCGGCGCTGGATATCTGGGATATGGTTGAAATGCATGACGTGCGGGCGCGGTCGATCGCCCTTTGTGACCAATTTATCGCAGGGGTTGAGGCGACCTGTCCGGGCCTAACCTTGCACAGCCCGCGCAACGGTGACGCGCGCGGCTCGCAAGTGTCGTTCCGGTTTCAGGAAGGCTTTGCGGCCATGCAGGCATTGGTGGCGCGGGGCGTGATCGGCGATTTTCGTGCGCCTGATGTGATGCGGTTTGGTTTCACGCCCTTGTTCATAGATGAAGGTGATGTCAGCCGCGCGGTCGAGATCTTTGCAGATGTGATCACAAACAACCTGTGGGACCGCCCGGAATATAAGATCAGAGGCCGCGTCACATGACCACCCCCTATGATCCCGCCCGCGAAGGCGCGCAGATGTCGTTTGACGGACGCATGTCCTATTCAGACTATCTGCATTTAGATCAAGTTCTTAGCGCGCAAACTTTACGTACCTCTGCGCATGATGAGATGCTGTTCATCATTCAGCATCAGACCTCGGAACTGTGGATGAAGCTGGCCCTGCACGAGGTGGGGGCCGCGCGCAATGCGATCAAAAGTGACAACCTGCAAGCGGCGTTCAAGATGCTGAGCCGGGTTGCGCGGATATTTGAACAACTGAATTCGGCCTGGGACGTGCTGCGCACCATGACGCCCTCGGAATATACCCATTTCCGCGACGAACTGGGCCAAAGCTCGGGTTTTCAGTCCTATCAATACCGGCTGATCGAATACACCATCGGCAACCGCAATCCGGCGATGTTGAAACCGCACGAACACCGGCCCGAAACGTTGGCCCTGTTAAAGGCGGAACTGGCCCGGCCCAGCCTTTACGATGAAGCGCTGCGCCTGCTGGCGCGGCGTGGTATTCCGGTGCCGCAGGCGGTTCTGGACAGCGATACCAGCGTCACCCATACGCCCGATGACGGGGTGATGGCGGCCTGGAAAATTGTCTATCAGGAACCGGAAACCCACTGGGAACTGTACGAACTGGCGGAAAAGCTGGTGGATTTCGAAGACTATTTCCGGCGCTGGCGGTTCAACCATGTCACCACTGTGGAACGGGTGATCGGGTTCAAACGCGGCACCGGCGGCACCTCGGGTGTGGCCTATTTGCGCCGGATGCTGGAAGTCGAGCTTTTCCCCGAATTATGGCATGTCAGGACCGAGTTATGAGCTGGTCGACAACGCGACTGGTTGAGTTTCAGCACTGTGACCCGGCGGGGATCGTGTTTTATCCGCGATATTTTGAGATGATCAATTCGGTGATCGAGGAGTATTTCCGCGATCATCTGGCTTATCCGTTCGGGCCGATGCATGCGGTGGACCGGCGCGGCGTGCCGACGGCGACGATCAAGGTTGATTTTCATGCACCAAGCGCGCTGGAGGACCTTTTGACCTTTGACGTGCATGTGGAGCGTGCCGGCACCAGCAGCGTCACCTTTATTATCCAGTGCAGGTGTCAGGGCGCGCCCCGGCTGACCTCTACCAGCACACTTGTGCAAACCGATCTGGCAACGCGCCGTTCTACCGCCTGGCCTGATGCGGTGCGCGCGCGCCTGCAATCCAATTAGGGAGCCCGCGATGACCGCGACTTATGTTCATGACCTGTTGAACCCGAAAAACTGGAAGCCCGCCAAAGGCTATGCCAACGGCGTGGCGGCTGAGGGCCGTCAGATCTATCTGGGCGGTCACATCGGCTGGAACGGCCAACAGGTCTTTGAAACCGATGATTTCGTCGGACAGGTGGACCAGACCCTGGCCAATATCGTGGCGGTTCTGGCCGAAGCCGGGGCCGGCCCCGAACATCTGGTGCGGCTGACCTGGTACATCACCGACAAGGCCGAATATCTGGCCCGCCTGCCCGAGATGGGGCAGGTTTATCGCAAACATATGGGCCGGAATTTTCCGGCCATGGCGATGGTACAGGTGGTGGCCTTGATCGAGGACCGCGCCAAGGTTGAGATTGAGGCCACGGCCGTTTTGCCGCAGCCCTGAACAAGCCAACAGGTCGCAGGGCCAAAGGTATATTCCAATTGCACCGGGTGGGAATTCGGCGCTTACTGTGGGCAAGACCCCTTTTCAGCCGAGGCCATATGGGCCAGCCCGATATTTTCAAACCGAAAATCCTGACAACCATGCGCAGCTATTCAAAGGCGCTGTTTCTGGCGGACCTGTTCGCCGGGACCACCGTTGCGCTGGTGGCCATTCCGTTAAGTCTTGCGATTGCGATTGCATCGGGTGCCGACCCGGCGGCGGGGCTGGTCACTGCGATCATCGGCGGTTTTTTCATCTCGCTCCTGGGCGGCAGCCGGGTTCAGATCGGCGGCCCCACGGGCGCCTTCATTGTGGTCGTGTTCGGGGTCATTCAGCAGCACGGCTATGACGGCCTGGTGATCGCCACATTTCTGGCTGGTATCATTTTGCTGATTGCCGGATGGCTGCGACTGGGGGCGCTGATCGCTTATGTGCCGGAACCCGTGGTGAACGGATTTACCATTGGAATTGCCATCATCATCGCCACCAGCCAGATCAGCGATTTTTTTGGATTAACCGTGGCCCATATGCCTGCGGATTTCCTGGAAAAAATTCCGGCACTTTGGGGGGCGCGCGGCGGGCTGAGCCTGGCGGCTTTGGCGACCGGCCTCGTCACCGCCGTGTTGATCGTGGTGTTGCGCAGGGGGTTTCCGAAATTTCCGGGGCTGATCGTGGCGATTGCCATCACCTCTGGTCTGGTGGCATGGGCGGGGCTGGATGTGGACACGATCGGCACACGGTTTGGCGATCTGCCGCATCAGTTGCCTTGGCCGCATGTGCCCGACATTTCCCTGGCGACCATCGCTGATTTGCTGCCATCGGCCTTTGTGATCGCCTTTTTGGCCGGGGTTGAATCCCTGTTGTCGGCGCTTGTCGCTGATCGCATGTCGGGCGGCAGTTACCGGCCCAATGCCGAGGTCGTGGCACAGGGCGTGGCCAATATCGCGTCTTCGCTGTTCGGCGGCATGCCCGCGACCGGTGCAATTGCCCGAACCGCGACCAATGTGCGCGCGGGGGGGAAAACGCCGGTGGCCGGTCTTATCCATGCGCTGGTCATTCTGTTGATCATGATGCTGGCCGCCCATCTGGCCAGTTTCATGGCGATGCCGGCAATGGCGGCCCTGCTGATCCTGACGGCATATAACATGAGCGAACCGCACAAATGGCGCAGCTATGCAGAAGGCCGCAGGTCCGATCTGGCGCTGTTGCTGATGACCCTGGTCCTGACCGTATTGGTCAATCTTACGGTCGCGATTGCGGTGGGGGTTTCGGTCGGTCTGGCGCTGCGGTTGGCGCGGCGGCGGCTGGAGCCAAAGCCCTGGGAGCCGCCGCAAGCCTGATCAGCCGGCGGCCAAATCCGCCTCGATCTGCGCGGCCAGGGTTTCGGCCCGCTCAGCAATCGTTTGAAACGCTTCGTTCACCCCTTCCGGCATGACCGGAACCTCGACGCGAACCTCAACCTTCTCCGGTTCGGCGGGCCGGACGGGTGCGGTCATAGCCGGTTTCACCTGTGCCTCGGCCAGTTGCCGTTCGGTTGCGCGAAGTTCTTCCTCAAGACCGGCGGTCTTATCGGCCAGCATCAGCCCGGCCATCAACAGCATCCGGGTTTCAGGCACGCGGCCCAGCGCCTCGGCCAAGGCCTGTGCTTCGTTGTCAAGCAAGGCGGCGGCGGATTGCAGGAAATGTTCCTCGCCTTCCTGACAG
>JAURMY010000216.1 GCA_030830465.1 Alphaproteobacteria bacterium | reverse complement strand
GGCAAAAACGCCGACCGCCATCGCGGCCAGTTCGGCGTCGCGGGCGGACAGGCGGGTCATGATTCGCCGCAATTCTGCAAAACGCTGGTCAGGCGGCAAGTCCGGGTGGACCTGTTCGCTGTCATCGACAAAGGCACCGATCTTGGCGGTGTCGGCCGCGGGCGCGGTCCAGGCGGAAATATCGCGGGCAAAATGGGCGATGCCCTGGTCCATGCCCAGAAAGACCGGCGCTTCGCTCGCATCTTTGAACACCGGGTGATCCGGCGCCAGAAACTGTAGGCGGTCGCTGGCGGAACCGCCAATCAGCGGCTTGGCGCGCCAGACCGGCAACACGCGGGTGGCAGCAAGCGCCAGGAATTCGGCCAGTTTGGCGTCGTTGCCGCGCAGTTCCCCGGCGCGGTCAAATCCCGAGCCGCCGAAGGTTACGGTTTCCGCGTGTTTCATTTCTGCAAAGCCGCCGTTCAAGTCTGTTGTTCGTGCCACCGGGTCTAGCGCAGGGGCGGGACAAAAGCCATAACCCTGATACCGGGGCCGGGCGCGCCGGTGGATCGGTTGACTTGCGCAAAGGGTCTGCCTATATCGACCGCGAGAGGTTGGCGCGGGCGAACGCCTCGCCAACCCGGTCAGGTCCGGAAGGAAGCAGCCGTAACGAGTCCCGTTTGGGTCGTCGTCCAGCCTCTCACCCTCCTGCTGCGTCTGTCTGCCCAAAAGCGAAGACCTTCGCGCTTTTGGGCCGTAAAACCCAACCATTCCATAGCGTTGCGCCTGCGCCGAAACATGTGCGCCGCAAAAAGCGCCGGGTTCCTTAACAAGAAACCGCGCCGGGCCGGGCAACTGATATACCTGTTTCATGCGCGCGGGGTGAAATCCTTAAGTGCGGCTTGGCTTTACCACCTTGAGTCGGGCCTTGGATTTTGTGCATGATCCGGTCTGAACGAACCCGCACCATCGCGTGACGGCGATCGAAAAAGTTGACCGGGAAAACAGGAAGAACAGAATGACCTTACCCATAAGATTTTCACCAACCGGCCCCGACGGCTGGATGGACATTGCCGATATACCGCTTGAAACGGCAGAGCTGTTAAAGGGTCTGCCCATGGGCCAGGACCACGCCTATTTCAGCCGGCCAGAGGCAAAATTGCGGGCGGGGATTTGGCGCTCAACCGCGTATTCCGAGAGATATGACAGCTATCCGACCGATGAATTCATGGTTGTGCTGGACGGCGAGGTAACCTTGACCGGCGCAGGTTTCAGCGACACCTACCGCAAGGGCGACGCTTTTTTTGTGCCAAAGGGGTTTCAAGGCAGTTGGAGCCAACCCGGCCCGATGCTCAAGTTTTACGTGATCATTGAATGAACATGCCGCTGCGGGAGGAAGGTCTTTACGACTATATCATCGTCGGTGCCGGCTCCGCCGGATGCGTGCTTGCCAACCGCTTGGGCGAGGATCCGAAAACCCGTATTCTGGTGCTGGAGGCGGGCGGCAGCGATCGCGCGATCATCGTGCAAATGCCGTCGGCCCTGTCGATCCCGATGAATACAAAGCGCTTCAACTGGGGCATGACCACCGAACCGGAACCCGGCCTTGACGGGCGCAGGATGAATTTACCACGGGGAAAGGGGCTTGGCGGGTCGTCGTCGATCAACGGCATGTGCTGGGTGCGGGGCAATCCGATAGACTATGAATTATGGGAGGCGCTGGGCGCTGAAGGATGGCGCTGGTCAAACGTGCTGCCCTATTTCGAGCGGCTGGAAAATGTTCGGGAAGGCGGGGCCTTGCGCGGCACATCAGGCCCCATCAAGATTACCCAGGGGCAAGGCAAAAACCCGCTCTACCGGCAGTTTACTGAGGCCGCGTTTCAGGCCGGCTATGCGCGCAGCGACAATATGAACGGGCGACAACATGAAGGCTTTGGCCCGATGGAGATGAATGTGGGCAACGGCATTCGGATGAGCGCCGCGCAGTGTTACCTGCGCCCTGCAATCGCCAGGGGCAATGTGCGCGTCATCACCGGTGCGGTGGTCGAAAAGGTGATATTTGATGGCCCGAAAGCCACGGGTGTTGCCTTCAGAACCGGCAATCAGGACTGTGTGGCCCGCTGCGGGCGCGAAATCTTGCTTTCGGCCGGGTCGATCATGTCGCCGGTGATTCTGAAACGATCGGGCGTGGGCCCGGCGGCGGAACTCAAGTCGCACGGAATTTCCGTTGTAAGGAACAGCGCGCAGGTCGGAGAAAACCTGAAAGACCATCTGGAGCTATATATCCAACAGGAATGCACCCAGCCGATCACGCTGTTTCCCGCCCTCAGCCTGATCGGAAAGGCCCGGATCGGGGCGCAATGGCTGTTGACCAAAAAAGGACTTGGCGCGACCAACCATTTTGAAAGCGGCGGCCACATTCGCAGCCGCGCGGGCATTGTCTATCCCGACATTCAGTTTCATTTTCTGCCGCTGGCAATTTCCTATGATGGCCGGACGCTGGCAGAGGGTCATGGATACCAGGTGCATGTCGGCACCAAGCGGTCGAAAAGCCGGGGCTGGGTGCGCTTGCGCGATGCCTCGCCGAACAGCCTGCCGAAAGTTCAGTTCAACTATATGACCCACGCGGATGACTGGTTGGAGTTCCGCGCCTGCATTCGCCTGAGCCGGGAAATTTTTGCACAAGCGGCATTAACACCTTATCGCGGGCGCGAGCTGGCACCGGGCGATGCAACACAGGATGACGCGGCGCTGGATGGGTTTTTGAAACGCAAACTGGAAAGCGCCTATCATCCTTGCGGGACCTGCCGGATGGGCACCGATCCTTCTGCCGTGACAACACCCGATGGCCGGGTCAACGGCACGGTCGGTTTGCGGGTCGTTGACGCCTCTCTGATGCCGCAGGCAACCGCCGGCGATCTGAACGCGCCGACCTTGGCCTTGGCCGAACGGATGGCGGATCTGATCCGGGGCCGGCACTTGCCCGAAGCCGTCGATGCCGCGCTTTTGGTGGATCCGTTCTGGCAAACCGAGCAGCGCGGGCGTGCGATCACCAAGGACTATGCGGCCCATCGGGCGGAGCTGCGTGAAGCGTTGCTGGCGAACGCTTATTCAGACGGGGCG
>JAURMY010000215.1 GCA_030830465.1 Alphaproteobacteria bacterium | reverse complement strand
TGCAGGTCGCCAGCGCGTAAAGGTCACCGATCAACTGGTCCGGCTGGCGCACATTGCCGCGAATGATGCGGATCAGGGTCTGGTCGATGTCGCCTTGGTTGGCGAATTTCATGATCGGGACGTGAATGCCTTCTTCAAACACCGAATTGGCGTCGGCCCCAAAGCCGCGACCGCCCACATCCACCACATGCGCCGTGCAGGCGAAAAAGCCGACCAGCCTGTCATTGTGAAACGACGGGGTGACGACGGTGAAATCATGCAGGTGGCCGGTGCCTTCCCATGGGTCATTGGTGATATAGACATCGCCCTTCAGGATGTTTTGCCGCCCGATCCGGCGAATGAAATGCGCGACCGCGTCCGCCATGGCATTGACGTGGCCCGGCGTGCCGGTCACCGCCTGGGCCAGCATCCGGCCCTGATCGTCATAGACGCCTGCCGACAGATCGCCCGCCTCGCGCACTGAGGTCGAAAAGGCGGTGCGCACCAGCGCCTGGGCCTGTTCTTCCACCACCGAGATCATGCGGTTCCACATGACCTGATAGGCAACATTCGATGGCTTAGCCATGGCTTTGCTCCTGCTCGGTTCTTATGCGTTGAATGTCCAGCGTGCCATCGGACAGGGCCATGGCAATCCGGCTGCTGGGGATCACCGCGGTTGTTTCATCCTCGGTGACGACCGCCGGTCCGACGGCGTAGCGGCCATTGGTAAATCCGTCGCGCGGGCAAATCCCTGCGGTGACGCTGCGCCCCAGCGCCGGGTCAAACATCGCGCGGGTGCCGGTTCTGGCGGCGGCGTCAGTCCGGGTTGTCGCGGCGGCGGGTTTCACCGTCTGCGGGCGGGTATAGGCATTCACCGACCAGACGGTGATTTCGGCCTCCATGCCATCGACCGTGCGGCCGAAAAGCGTGGTATAGTCCCGCTCAAACAGCGACAGAAAGGTCGCGGCGTCGGGGGTGCGGGCCTGTTGGGGTGTCAGGGGCACCGGGATTTCCCAGCCCTGGCCGGAATAGCGCATGTAGACCTTGAAATCGGCCAGAATTTCCGCATCTGCGTCGCAGCTGCGCACAAAGCGTGTGGCCTCTTCCGTCATTTCGGCGAACAGGGCCGCGACAGCGTCGGGATTCAGCGCGGAAAGGCGGGTGAACACCGACCGGTTGGCCTCAAAGCTGAACGGTGCGCGCAAAAAGCCGATGGCAGAGCCAACCCCGGCCCCCTGCGGGATCAGGCAGCGGTCAACCCCCAGCTTTTCACACAGGCGCGCGGCATGAAGCGGGGCCGCCCCACCAAAGGCGATCATGGTGTATTCCGCCAGATCCTCGCCGTTTTCCACTGCGTGAACCCGCGCCGCATTGGCCATGTTTTCATCGACGACTTCGGCCAGACCCCAGGCGGCCTCGGTTTCGGACATCGACAGTTTTGCGCCCAGATGGGCTTGCAGCGCGTTTGCGGCGGCCTCTGGGTAAAGGCGCATCGTGCCGCCGGCGAAATTGTCGGGGTCGAGTTTGCCCAGGATCAAATCGGCATCGGTCACCGCGGGATGTTCGCCGCCGCGACCGTAACAGGCCGGCCCCGGCTCTGATCCGGCGCTGTGCGGCCCCACGCGGATCTGGTTCATCGCATCAACATGGGCAAGCGAGCCGCCGCCCGCGCCGATTTCCACCATATCAATCACCGGGATCGAAATCGGCATGCCCGAGCCTTTTTTGAACCGCGCGGTGCGCGCAACCTCAAACACCCGCGCGGTCTTGGGGGTCTGGTTCTTGATCAAACAGATTTTTGCGGTGGTGCCGCCCATGTCAAAGGACAGCACTTTCTTCAGGCCATGGCGCGCGGCGATGTCGGCGGCAAAGACCGCCCCGCCCGCCGGGCCGCTTTCCACCAGCCGCACCGGAAACTCGGCGGCGCTTTCCAGCGAAATGATGCCGCCGCCGGAATGCATCAGGAACACCGGGCAATCGACGCCTTCGCTGTTCAAGCGCCCTTCAAGACGGCTGAGATAGCTTTTCATCAAGGGCTTGATATAGGCGTTGGCGATGGTGGTGTTGAAGCGTTCATACTCGCGCATCTGCGGCGAGACTTCGGAAGAAATCGAAATCATGACGTCCGGCAGACGTTCGGCAAAAACATCGCGGATCAGGCGTTCATGGGCGCCGTTGGCATAGGAATGCAAAAGGCCGACCGCGACGCTTTCATAGGCGGCCGCGCGCAGGTCTTCGGCCAGATCTTCCACTTCCTTCCGGTCCAGCGGGATCAGGACAGCGCCCGAGGCATCCATCCGCTCGGCCACGGTGTACCGCCGGTTGCGTGGCAGCAAAGGATCGGGCAACACCAGATTAAGGTCATATTGCTCAAACCGGCTTTCGGTGCGCATCTCGATCACATCGCGAAAGCCCTGGGTTGTGACAAGCGCGGTTTTCGCGCCCCGCCGTTCAATCAGCGCATTGGTGGCCAATGTGGTGCCATGGATGATCTGACCGATTTCGGCCGGCGAAATGCCCGCCTTGCCACAGACCGCGTGCATGCCTTGCATGATGGCATCTTCGGGGGCTTTGTAGGTGGTCAATATCTTGGTCGAGGTCAGGCCCTTTGCGGTTTCCAGTACCAGATCGGTAAAGGTGCCGCCGATATCCACGCCCAGACGTGCGGTTTTTCGCGTCATGAAAGTCAACCCTTGGTTCGGATCAGACGAGCTTATCCGCACCGCTTCATTGATTCCAATTATTTGATTGGATTTATAAGATCACAAAATGTGATCTTGTGGCGCAGCCCCGCTGGCGCTTTTGAAGGCGGCAGAGATTCTGGCGGCGATTCCGGCCGCCTGACCGACATAGGCGGCCGTGGTTTCCGGATCAAACCGGGCGCTGAAGCTCAGTTCATCGGGCGCCCAGGGGTAATCCAGCCGCCGCAGCAGGCCTGTCGCAAGTTCCCGCCGGACCATAGAGGCGGGCAAACAGGCGATGCCCAGCCCGTCCAGTGTCATTTGCAGACAGGCCGCCATATTTGTCGACGGCACCAGCCGCGCAGACCGAACGCCGGCCTGGGCAAAATGCGCGGCGATCTGTTGAAACGGCAGGGTGCCGCGGGCATGGGTCAGGACCGTATGGGCAATGATTTCGTCCAAGGCCAGCGGTCCCTTGTGCAGCCCCAGTTGCGGCGCCGCGATCCAGACCATCGGATAGCTGCCCAGAAAAATCATGCCGGATGTTTTCCGGTCAAACGGACCGCTTTGCAAAGCCAGATCAATCGAGCGGTTGAAAAGCGCCGCCGACAGGTTGATGGAAAGATCGACCGTCAGATCCACCAGAACATTCGGAAAGGCCGATTTCACCGCCTTCAGGAAATCGCCCAGCCAGGAATGCACGATCATTTCGGTGACGCCCAGGCGCAAACGGCCCTCAATCAGGGTGGTGTCACCGGCGGCGGCAACGAAAGCGTCGGTTTCGCGCAGCACGCGGCGGGCCTGCGCCAACAGGGTTTCCCCCATCGGTGTCAGCCGAACCGACCCCGCGTCCCGCTCCATCAGGGAGACGCCCAACTGTCGTTCAAGCCCGGCAATCCGCGCGGAAATATTCGGTTGCGTTGTGTTCAACCGCTCGGCCGCACGCCGAAAACTGCCCAGGTCGGCGACCTGAACAAAGGCGTCCAGTTGTTTCAGGGTGATCGTGGCCATTGCGCGTTTCGGTTGGATCCTCGGGCTTATATGACGGGGGAAAGGACCTGAATACAAGCCTGCGCCATCCGGGGCACGACGAACGAAAGTGCCACAGTGAACCGGAGTCATATTTCTTGACCCTTAGGCATTAACGGGGGATGCTGCGGGCGCTGCTATTTCACGAGGTTCCTGATGAAACGATTTATTCGCATAACTTTCGCGGTGTCGGCGCTTTTTGTGTCCCTGTCCGCACAGGCTTTCGCCGACATTACCAGCCGGGAAGTCGTGGACGCACTGAAAGACTATTATGCCAGCACGGGGGTCCAATTCTCTGTCGGTTCAGAGGACCAATCCGGTGACACGCTGACCCTGAACGACGTGGTTATCCACGCGGACGTTCCCGACGGGCAGGGGTCGGTTGAGGTCAGGCTGGACTGGATATCGCTGATTGATGCCGAGGACGGCGCGGTCGATATCGAAGTGGCGGATGTGGCCACCATCGACGCGATCATCGCACCGAAAGGTGAAAAGACGGTTCATGCCGTGCTTGAGGCTGATCTGGCGGGATTTTACACCGTGGTCGAAGGCGCGTTTGACGCAATGAAGGTCACCACCGAGGCGGATCTTGTCACGATCAAAACGGTCAGCCTGAACAATGGCGACATGGATTTGCCGGCCGGTCTGACCGCCAGCATTGCAGAACCCTCGACGACCTATTCGATTTTGAAAACGGCGGGCAATCTGCGTAAGGCCGCCGGCGATTTCTCGGTTGGAAAGATGACCCTGAATGTCAGCGTCAAGGAACCCAAAGGCAAAGGCCTGTTTGCCATGAGCAACGAAATCGCCAGCATGGCGGGGATATTCTCTGTTGTGCTGCCGGAAAGCTTTGACGTGAAAAACCCCTTCGCCGATGGGCTGAGCGTGGACGGAACCTATGATTTCGGTAACGCGAAACTGGAGATGAATTTTCAGGACCGGAATAACCGTTTTGCGATGACTTCCAGCGCCGACAGCATGCATCTGGGCACATCAATTTCAAAACAGGCGATCTCGTATGACATCGGTCAAAAGGGTGTCATGATGA
>JAURMY010000214.1 GCA_030830465.1 Alphaproteobacteria bacterium | reverse complement strand
TTTTTGGAATGGAGTGCTCTGATGTTTCTGAAAAGCGCCTGGTATGTCGCGGCTTTTTCGGCCGACCTGACCACCGAAAAGCCCCTTGGGCGCAAATTTCTGAACGAACCTGTGGTGCTGTTTCGCACCCGGTCAGGCAAGGCCGCCGCGACCGAAGACCGGTGCAGCCACCGCGCCATGCCGCTCAGCGCCGGGCATGTCGATGGCGACATTCTGCGCTGTCCTTATCACGGGCTGGAATTTGACGGCGCGGGCAAATGCACCCGCATCCCCAACCAGGACAAGGTGCCGCTGGCCGCCCATATCCGCGCCTATCCGGTGGTTGAACAGGACAGCCTGATCTGGATCTGGATGGGGGCACCGGAATTGGCCGATCCCGCGCTGATCCGCCGCCACACCGAACATAGTGACCCGAACTGGAGCTGGACGCATTTTTATTTCCACGTCAATTCCGACTGGCAATTGCTGGTCGACAATATCCTTGATCTGACCCATCTGCCCTATATCCACGCCCGCACGATCGGCGGCAATCCTGAACAGCATTACGCCGCCGAGATGAGCGTGAATGCCGATGGCCGCAAGGTTGAGATGATCCGCCATCTGCCAAACTCGATCCCGCCGAAATCCTATATTGACGCCAAGGGGTTCAAGGGCCGCGTCGACCGCTGGCAGGAGGTAACGTTTGAACCCTCAAGCGGCATGACGCTGCGGGTCAACGCCGGGGCCTGTGACGTTGGCACCGGTGCCTATGAGGGCAAGCGCGATCACGGCTTCATGTTGTTGAATGTCCACGGGGTAACACCCGAAAGCGAGACCACGACCCATTACAACTGGTCGATCTGCACCACGGCACCAAAAGACAGCGGTGTGCCGGAACTGTTGGCGCAGCAGTTTTACGACACGATCAAAGAGGACGAAGAGGCGCTGGAACTGCAACAGAACCGCATCAACGATTTTCCCGACAGGCCGTTCGTGCGGATCAACGCGGATGAGGCGGTCAATCAGGCGCGGCGGTTGCTGTCGCGGATGCAGTCTGCGGAAACCGGCGGCGCATAGTCAGACGTATCTACGCCCCAGCAATCCGCGCGCCACGATCATCTTCATGATCTGTGGTGTGCCATCGGCAATGATCTGTCCCAGAACGTCGCGCAGGCGCTGTTCGACCGGGAAATCCTTGGTATAGCCGTAATGCCCGTGCAGGATAAGGCAGTCCTGAATGACCGAAACGCAATCCTCCGGTCCCAGCATCTTGCACATGGCAGCCTCGGATGTGTGTGGCAGGTTCTGGTCGCGCAGCCACAGGGTGCGGTAACACAGCCAGCGCAGCATTTCCAAACGCCCCGCCGCCTCAGCAAGCGGAAAGGACACGCCCTGATTGGTTGAAACCGGCGCGCCAAAGGCGGTGCGGGTTTTGGTGTAGTCAACGGTTTCGGCCAAGGTCTGCTCGGCCGCCCCAAGACACATCAGCCCGATCAGCGCGCGGGTATAGTCAAAGGTCTGCATGACCTGACTGAAGGCCGCATTCTCTGGCCCGATCATGTTTTCGGCGGGCACC
Organism: Alphaproteobacteria bacterium; assembly: GCA_030830465.1. Next base: position 2,393 of record JAURMY010000214.1, on the reverse strand, counting down.
ACGACATCGGTCAGGAACAACGATCCCCGCACGATCCCGCGCGCGCCCATATCGGAATAGGGCGTGCGCGAAAGCCCCGGCGCATCCAGCGGCACCAGAAAGGCCGAAACACCCTTGGCCCCGGCATCAGGATCGGTCTTTGCGAACAGGATGATCGCGTCACCAACCATCAAAAGGGTGATCGCCGACTTTTCGCCGTTGATGACATAGCTATCGCCCTGTCGCACCGCCCGCGTGCGGATCGCCGCCGCATCGGACCCGCAATGGGGTTCGGTCAGCCCGACACACAGGATCTTTTCCCCCGCCGCCAGCCCCGGCAGCCAGGCCGCCTGCAACGTTTGGCTTGCGAATTTACTGAGGATATCACCGGCGAAACAGGCGTTCAGGATGCCATAGCAACAGTTGAAATCGCCCTTGGCGGCTTGTTCGATTGCCAAACCTGCCTCAAGGCAATTGGTGCCGGTGCCGCCGTAAGCCTCGGGCACCCGCAGACCCAAAAGGCCAATTTCCCCCATCTTCAGGAATTGCGCGCGCGGGAAGGTGTCGGTGCGGTCCCAATGGGTATATTTTGGCAGCAACACATCACGGGCAAAACCCGCCAGCGTATCGGCAAAAATCCTCTGGTCTTCGGACAGGGCAAAGTCCATCATCGGCTCCTCGACAAACGTACGCAAGCGAACCAAACGCTAGTATGGTTATCGCTGCGAAACAAGCCCTGTCGGGGCGGAAAGCCGGGCAAATCCTTCCTGACGAACCATAGGTTAGTTAAACTCACTAGAAAGACAGACATGACCATACAGGGATCGGTCACCCTTTGGCAGTAAGGCAAAAGTTTAGGTTTGACGTGGTGACTATAACTTAGTACGCTAGCATTCGTATTCGTGATTCATTCACCGGAGCAGACCCTTGGACGCCATCCTGACCCAATTCGCCAAGGTTGCAGCCCAACCGCTAGCCTATGGCCGCGCCTGGAAACAGGAAACCGGCGGGCGGGTGGTCGGGATTTTCCCGATGCATTTCCCCGGTGAACTGGCCCATGCCGCAGGTGCGCTGCCGATGATCCTGCAGGAAGACAACGAACCTGTCACCATTGGCCAGTCGGGCGTGTTCAGTTTTTATTGCGGCTATAACCGGTCGATCGTCGATCAGGCGATGCGCGGCGAATTTGACGGGCTGGATGCCATCATGTTCGGCGACCATTGCGTGCAACTGCTGGGCACCGCGGATGTGATCCGGGCCGAACGGCCCAAGCTGCCGATCCTGTTCAACCAGTTATGCTCGATCCTTGACGCCGAATGGGTGCTGCCGGAAACCCGCAAAACCTTCGCGCAGCTTTGGAAGGAACTTGAGGATCTGACCGGCGAGTCCTTGGACCCCGATAAGGTTCACGCCTCGATCCGCCTGTTCAACAAGAACAGGGCGCTGATCCGCAAGCTTTATGCTTTGCGCCGCACCGGGCAGGCCCCCCTGACCGGGCGGCAGATGCAGATGATCGTCAAATCCTCGATGGTGATGGACAAGGCCGCGCATACGGAATTGCTGGAACAACTGGTGGCGAAAATCGACAGCCGCCCGGTTTCCGACGCGCGCGTCAAAGTCTATCTGTCGGGGCACCTGTGCCATGCGCCCAAGCCCGAAATCCTTGACATGATCGAAGATTGCGGTGCGGTCGTGGTGGATGACGACCTTTACCACGGCTGGCGCTATATCCACGCCGATGTCGCCGAAACCGGCGATCCGGTTGAAGCATTGTCGAACTGGTACATCGAAAAGAACCGCAAACTGCCCTGTCCCACCCGCTCCATTCAGGGGATGGACTGGGAGGATTATCTGCTGAAGGCGGTGGACGGGTCAGGCGCTCAGGGTCTGGTGATCCTGATGGCCAAGTTCTGTGAGCCGCATATGTATTTCTATCCCGAGATCAAGGAAGCCTTTGAACGGCACGGCATCCCGCATCTTCTGATCGAGACAGAGCACGAGGAAATGCCGATCGAAGCACTGAAAACCCGCGTTGAAACATTCGTCGAAATCGCCCGCAGACGTGCGGCGGCGGCCTGAACAGGGGCCGAACAGGAGGGAATATCATGCAAACTCAAACCACCGAACGCGCCGCCCCGGTCTTTGGCAACGGCGAACGCGCCAACAAGCTGAAAAGCACGCGCTTTGGCTCCAAGCTGGTGAATGATTACTGGAGCGGGGTTTTCGCCGCCAAGGAACAGGGCAAAAAAGTTGTCTGGTACAACGGCACCTATATTCCGCCGTTCTTTCATGCCCATGATCTGGTCTGGGTGCACGGCGAGGCCTGGTCAGCGATGCTGGCCGCCCGGCATCAGGAAATCGGCGCGCAGGCGCGAGGCGAGGAACGCGGCTATGACCGCGAATTGTGTTCTTAT
>JAURMY010000213.1 GCA_030830465.1 Alphaproteobacteria bacterium | reverse complement strand
TGTCGCGCAATCGCCGCGACTCCGGACACAGGGAATTGCCCGCAGCGCAGCCTTTGATCGACATTTTGTCGTTGCTGCCGATCACGACCGTTCCGTTAAAGGTCATAAAGCTGGGCATGTCCGGGTGCTTCATGTTCGGACCGGCAAACGACCCGTCATCCTGACGCTCCATGCCATAGCACATTTCGAATTTGTCCGACAAACGGCGGCAGTAAAGCTTGCCTTCATGGGTGAAGACCGCGATTTCCTGATCGCCTTTGCGAATGTAGACATCATTCATTTCGGCGGCATATGCGCCAAACGATGTGGCCGAGATTGCAAGCGCAAGACCGGCGATTAGTGTTCTTTTCATCATATCCTCCCTTGATGAACCAGCAAGTGGTCCTGAAAGGCTATATTAGAAGATTCTTAAATGCAAACTATTGCATATTGAAATTCTGTTCCTCCACCGATGGTTTTTGCGAAATATTTGAATAAGCCCTTGATCCATCAGTGGACAGGGGGCGACAAGTGGCCGCAAAGCCGCAACGATTTTGCAACGAATCTGGACATTCCCTATGTCGCCCCGTTAGAAACATTCAAATGATCTAATATGTCGCGCAATCGCCGCGACTCCGGACACAGGGAATTGCGAATGCCTGCCTTTGATCAGCCCGCGCTGAACACCTCGCCCGAGGTCAGCGACGAGATCCGAAAAACCACCTGCTATATGTGCGCCTGCCGCTGCGGCATCAACGTGCACATGAAAAACGGCAAGGTGAAGTATATCGAAGGCAACCGCGATCATCCGGTCAATCAGGGTGTTTTATGCGCCAAAGGCAGCGCCGGGATCATGCAACATTATGCGCCCTCGCGCCTGCGCGCGCCGATGAAACGTGTGGGCGAACGCGGCTCGGGTGAATTTGAGGAAATCACCTGGGAAGAAGCCTTTGACATCGCCGAAGGCTGGCTGAAACCGATCCGCGACACCAATCCCGAAAAACTGGCATTCTTCACCGGGCGCGACCAATCGCAATCCCTGACCAGCTGGTGGGCCCAGGCCTATGGCACGCCGAACTATGCGGCGCATGGCGGGTTCTGCTCGGTCAACATGGCGGCGGCCGGCATCTATACCATGGGCGGCGCGTTCTGGGAATTTGGCGCGCCGGACTGGGACCGCACGAAACTGTTCATGATTTTCGGCGTGGCCGAGGATCATGACAGCAACCCGATCAAGATCGGTCTGGGCAAACTGAAGAAAAACGGTGCCAAGGTGATCGGGGTGAACCCGGTACGGTCAGGCTATAACGCCATTGCCGATGAATGGGTGGGCATCACGCCGGGCACGGATGGTCTGTTCATCATCGCGCTGATCCATGAATTGCTGAAGGCGGGCAAGGTCGATCTGGATTATCTGCGCCGGTACACCAACGCGCCGTTCCTGGTGAACGGCGACGAAAAATCACCGGAACACGGCCTGTTCCTGCGCGATGACGCGGGCAAGCCGATGGTTCTGGATCGCGCCACCGGCAAGCCGGTCGCCTTTGACACCAAGGGCATCAAGGCCGACATGGCGGGCACCTATCGCCACGGCGGCACAACCCACCGCCCGGTGTTTCAACTGCTGGCCGAGAAATATCTGGGCGATGAGAATGGCCCCGACGCGATTGCGGCCCAGTGCGGCATTCCGGCGGACCGGATCAAACGCATCGCCGCCGAACTGGCGCATGTGGCGTTTGAACAGGAAATCACCATCGACCAGCCCTGGACTGACTGGAAGGGCGAAAAGCACGCCAAGATGATCGGGCGACCGGTCTCTTTCCACGCCATGCGCGGGATTTCGGCGCATTCCAACGGTTTTCAGACCTGCCGCGCCCTGCACGTTCTGCAAATCCTGCTGGGCTCGGTCGAGGTTCCGGGTGGTTTCCGCTTCAAGCCGCCCTATCCGAAGCCCGTGACGGCGCATCCGAAACCGCATTTCGGCGTGACCCCCGGCAAACCGCTGAACGGCCCGCATCTGGGCTATGTTCAGGGGCCTGCTGATCTGTGCATCAAACCTGACGGGACTGCGGCGCGGATTGACAAGGCCTATACCTGGGAAAACCCGATGTCTGCGCATGGCCTCATGCATATGGTCATCAGCAACGCCCATGCGGGCGATCCTTACAAGATCGACACCCTGTTCATGTATATGGCGAACATGGCGTGGAACAGCTCGATGAACACGTCCGACGTGATGAAGATGCTGAAGGACAAGGATGAAACCGGCGATTATGTGATCCCGCATATCATCTATTCCGACAGCTATTCCTCGGAAATGGTGGCGTTTTCCGATCTGATCCTGCCCGACACCACCTATCTGGAACGGCACGACTGTATCAGCCTCCTGGACCGCCCGATTTGCGAGGCCGAAGCCGCCGCCGACAGCATCCGCTGGCCGGTTGTGGAACCTGACCGCGACGTGCGCGGCTTCCAGTCGGCCCTGATCCAGTTGGGCGCAAGGCTGGGCCTGCCCGGCATGGTGAACGAGGACGGCAACGCCAAGTACAAGGACTATGCCGACTATATCCAGAACCACGAACGCCGTCCCGGCGTCGGCCCGCTGGCCGGTTTCCGGGGCAAGGATGGCAAGGGCAAAGGCCGGGGTGAACCGAACCCGAACCAGATTCAGGCCTATATCGACAATGGCGGTTTCTGGATCGACCATATCCCGGACGAGGCGCTGTATTATAAGCCCTGGAACGCCGCCTATCAGGACTGGGCGGTGGAACGCGGCCTTTATGACGCGGTTCAGCCCTATGTGTTCAACATCTATGTGGAACCGATGCAGAAATTCCGTCTGGCGGCACAGGGCCACGGCGACCACCAGCCGCCCGATCATCTGCGCGCGCAGGTTGCCGCCGCCATGGATCCGCTGCCGGTCTGGTATCAGCCGTTTCAGGAAACCCATGTGGATCTGGCGGAATACCCGCTGCATGCCCTCACCCAGCGCCCGATGGCGATGTACCATTCATGGGGCACGCAAAACGCCTGGCTGCGGCAAATCCACGGCACCAATCCCTTGTATGTCTCCGGCGAAATCTGGGCCGAACACGGGTTTGCCGACGGCGACTGGGCCTGGCTGACATCGCATCACGGCAAGATCAAGGTGCCGGTGGTCAAGATGGA
>JAURMY010000212.1 GCA_030830465.1 Alphaproteobacteria bacterium | reverse complement strand
TCGGCAGTGGAATCGTCGTGCTGTGCTGGCTTGATCTTGGCGAGACAAACACCGCCAAATCCGAGACGTTCCGCAAACAGTTCAGAACCTATCCGGAATTGCTGCGGTCACGGCGGTTCTGGGGATACGCCGCCTGCTCGGCCTTTTCCATCGGCTCGTTTTACGCCTTTATCGCCGGTGCGCCCCTGGTTGCAATGGAAGTCCTGAACCTGTCGCCGGCGCTTTTGGGGTTGAGCATTGGCTTGATGACAACCGGATTTTTTGTCGGAACCTTCCTGTCGGGCCGGTTTGCCGCGCGGGTCGCGCTGACCACCATGATGCTGATCGGCCGCGGCCTGGCCTGTTGCGGCCCGGTATTGGGCATGGTCTTGTTTTTGTCGGGCCATCTGAACGTGTTCACCCTGTTCGGCTCGGTCATGCTGGTGGGGATGGGCAACGGCCTGACGGTGCCCAGTGCCGGTGTCGGGGCCTTGTCGGTCCGCCCGAAACTGGCGGGCAGCGCCTCAGGCTTGTCCGGGGCGATGACCGTGGCGCTGGGGGCGGTGATGTCGTCGATCAGCGGCGCTTTGGTCGGCGGGGCCTATGCCGCTTATATTCTGCTTGGTCTGATGCTGTTCTCGGCCTTTCTGGGGCTTTTGTCGGCGGTTTGGGTGCGGCTGATTGATCTGCGCGAAGGTGCACTGGCCCAATAGGCAAATTGCCGGCTTTACCGGTCGGGGCATTACTGTAACCTGCATCCATGTTTGATCTGGTGCAAATACCGGTTTGGATCGTGGTGCTGCTGGTTCTTCTGGCGGCAATCGGGTTTTCCGACCGGATGTTGATGCCGTCGGTGCGCTGGTATCTGCGCCGCCGGTTCAACCGGGCCATTGCCCGGCTGAACGACCATCTGCAATTGAAGATCCAGCCTTTCAAGCTGACCCAGCGCCGGGTGATGATCGACCGGTTGTTGAGCGACCCAAAGGTCATGCAGGCCGTCAGCGATCACGCCCTGGCCGAAGACATGCCACAGGACATCGCCGCCGCCAAAGCGCGCCATTATGCCCAGGAAATCGTTCCGTCCTTTTCGGTTTTCACCTATTTCGGCTTTGCGATCCGGGTGTCGCGCTTCCTGTCCGAGGCGCTTTACCGGGTGCGGATCGGATTTGTCGATGATGCGGCCTTGCGGGCGGTGGATCCCGAGGCCACGGTGGTGTTCGTGATGAACCACCGCAGCAATATGGATTATGTGCTGGTCACCTATCTGGCGGCCGAACGCTCGGCCCTGTCTTATGCGGTGGGCGAATGGGCGCGCGTCTGGCCGTTGAAACAGCTGATCCGGTCGCTTGGCGCCTATTTCATCCGGCGCAAGTCGCGCAATCCTTTGTATCGCAAGGTTTTGGCGCGTTATGTGCAGATGGCCACCGAAGGCGGCGTCAGTCAGGCGATTTTCCCCGAAGGCGGGTTAAGCCTGGATGGCCGCCCGCGTGATGCCAAACTGGGTTTGCTAAGCTATATCGTGGATGGATTTGACCGGCGCGGCCCGCGCGATGTGGTGTTTATACCGGTCGGCCTGAACTATGACCGGGTGCTGGAAGACCGGGTGCTGACCAAGGTGGACCCCGACGGCGAGCGGCGGTTTGAGTTTCATGTTCTGGTGTTTCTGGGCTTTATCCGCCGTCAGATCTGGCTGCGGATCACCAAAAAGTTTTATCGGTTTGGCTATGCCTGCGTCAGTTTCGGGCATCCCGTTTCGCTGAAGGGTTTTCTGGGCGATCACAAAGGCGCGCCAGATGCCGTGACCGAAGAATTGGGGCGTCATTTGATGGGCCGGGTCAAACAGGTGATCCCGGTTCTGCCGGTGCCCTTGGTGGCGAGTGCGCTGTGCGGGCTTGACGGTGCCTGCACGCGGCTGGAACTGAAGGCGCGTTGCCATCATCTGTTGGCCCGGTTGCGGGAGACGGGCGCCCATGTGCATCTGCCCGATCAAGATCAGGATTACGCGGTGGAAATCGGCCTGCGCATTCTCAAGCTCAGGCGGTTGATCGACGAGACTGAGGGCACAATCACGGTGCCGCCGGCGCAACGGCATCTGCTGGTTTACTATGCCAATTCGATTGCGCATCTTCTGGCCTAAGCGATTCGTTAACGCAACTAAATTTCAACGCAGCGCAACAATTCAGCCAAAAATTACGCAACGGGATTGCAATATTTTGTAATATTGCGCTTGCTGGGGGCGTTGAATCCTGCAAAACAGCCGGAAACAGCGCTTGACCTGCTTGCTGCGGTGCAGCATTCTGCGCCGCAGCACCTTTAAACGGAGACCCGAAAATGGCCCCGCTCGACAATATGACTGAAATCACGCCCTATGACGCCCCGGAAAAAGACCTTTATGCGGTCGGCGAAATTCCCCCGCTGGGCTATGTGCCCAAGCAGATGCACGCCTGGGCGATCCGGCGCGAACGGCATGGCGAACCGGACAAGGCGATGCAGCGCGAAGTGGTTGAGACCCCCACAATCGACAGCAATGAAGTGCTGGTTTTCGTGATGGCGGCCGGGGTCAACTATAACGGTGTCTGGGCCGGCTTGGGCACGCCGATTTCGCCTTTTGATATTCACGGACAACCCTATCACATCGCGGGTTCGGACGCGGCCGGGATTGTCTGGGCCGTGGGTGAAAAGGTCAAACGCTGGAAGGTCGGCGATGAGGTGGTGATCCACTGTAATCAGGACGACGGCGACGACGAGGAATGTAACGGCGGCGACCCGATGTTTTCGCCCAGCCAACGGATCTGGGGTTATGAAACCCCGGACGGGTCGTTCGCGCAGTTCACCCGTGTGCAGGCGCAACAATTGATGCACCGCCCGCGCCATCTGACCTGGGAACAGTCGGCCTGTTACACGCTGACCTTGGCGACGGCCTACCGGATGCTGTTCGGCCACCGCCCGCACACATTGAAACCCGGCCAGAACGTGCTGGTCTGGGGGGCGTCGGGCGGCCTTGGGTCTTTCGCGATTCAGTTGATCAACACCGCCGGCGCCAATGCGATCGGGGTGATTTCCGACGAAAGCAAGCGCGACTTCGTGCTGTCGCTGGGCGCCAAGGGCGTGATCAACCGCAAGGATTTCAATTGCTGGGGCCAGATGCCAACGGTCAATACACCGGAATACAAGGCCTGGTTCAACGAGGTCCGCAAATTCGGCAAGGCGATCTGGGACATCACCGGCAAGGGCAATAACGTGGACATGGTGTTTGAACATCCCGGCGAGGCAACCTTTCCGGTCTCGGTTTTTGTCTGCAAAAAGGGCGGCATGGTTGTGATCTGTGCAGGCACCACCGGATATAACCTGACGATGGACGCGCGCTATTTGTGGATGCATCAAAAGCGTGTGCAGGGCAGCCATTTCGCCAACCTGAAACAGGCCAGCAGCGCCAACCAACTGATGCTGGAACGCCGTCTGGATCCTTGCATGTCCGAGGTCTTCCCCTGGGATCAGATTCCTGACGCGCATGTGAAGATGCGCCGGAATGAGCATAAGCCCGGCAACATGGCGGTTCTGGTCAGCGCGCCATCCCTGGGATTGCGAACCTTTGAAGACACGCTAGAGGCGAGCAAAGAGATCTGAAACGGATAGAATTCATGTTTCGAAGTTAGAAGCAAGCAGACGCCGCCGGCCCTTTCGGCGGCGTCTGCTTGTGGATCGTTTTTACCGGGATCAACGTTATCAATCGTTTATTTTTCGCGTCCTCGCTATTTCGGGGGAGTGTAAACTCGCGAATTTTCGATTAAACTCACTCGTGCTAAGATTGTGTTAATACTTTTTTAACCATTCAAAATGAGGGTTGTTATGTCACAGGAATGGATGATTGATGTCCTGACGGATCTTAAGCAATTTGCCAAATCGAACGGTCTGATCGGTCTGGCAGAGCAGCTTGACGACACCATCCTTGTTGCTGTGACGGAAATGAATGTGAACCAACAATCCCCGGTCAAGCTGAGTGGCGACACAAACACAGATCATGGCGTTCATCGAACGCTTGCAACAAGTGACAACATTTGACGGGTTGCAAAACCTTGTTGTCGGGTTGCGGGATCTGTTTCAGATCGAACATTTTGTCTATCATTCGGTCAACAGCGCCGGAGAGCCCTATGCCGCGCTGACCTATGGGCTGGACTGGGTTGACCACTATCTGGACCAGGATTTCGCCCGGATCGACCCGGTTGTGCTGGGCTGTTTTCAACGGTTTCATCCGGTGGACTGGAAGCAACTGGACTGGTCGGGAAAGGCGGTGCGGTCTTTCATGCTTGAGGCACATGACGCGGGTGTCGGCAATCAGGGATTCTCGATACCGATCCGTGGTCCGAATGGCCAGTTTGCGCTGTTCACGGCGAATGACCGCAGCACCGATGGGCAGTGGCAGAAATTTACCAAGATGCATGTGCAGGATCTGATTCTGATCGCGCATTACCTCAATCAGAAGGCTTTGGAAATTGAACGGGGCACAGACAGGCTGAGGCCGACAAACCTGTCGCCGCGCGAGCTGGACGTGCTGACCCTGATCGGGTCCGGCCAGAACCGGGCCCATGCGGCGGAACGTCTGTCAATCTCCGAACACACGCTGCGGGTCTATCTGGAAAGCGCGCGTTTCAAGCTGGGGGCCGCCAACACGACCCATGCGGTGGCCCTGGCAATGTCGCAGGGTAAGATCATCCTTTAACCCCGTTGCGAAATATTTTTGCGATCGCGCCTTTGGAAAATGTTAAATCTCAACGGACTACACCCCTTGTCATTCAAATCAGGGGTGATTTTCGTGATCCGTTATTTATATGCCGACCAGTTGGCGGCCGAACCGAAATTGCAGAACAGCCTGTTTTCCGACCGCGCAGAGCAATTCAAGAAACGGCTGGATTGGAACGTTAACATTGATGAAAACGGCTGGGAGAAGGACGACTACGACGCCCTGAACCCGCTATATGTGATCTGGCAAACCCCGGACGGCGACCATGGCGGGTCGATGCGGTTTCTGCCGACCACGGGCCAGGTTATGGTGAACGACCATTTCAACGACCTGACCGGGGGCGTGGCGATCACCAGCCCCTTTATCTGGGAAGTGACCCGGTTCTGCCTGTCGCCGGGGGCACATGCCGACAGCCGGATTGCCGCCGCCTTGATGCTGGCGGGGGCGGAACTGGGGCGGGGATTTCACCTGAATCACGCGGTTGGGGTGTTTGATGCCCGAATGGTCCGGGTTTACCGTGCGATCGGCTGGTCGCCCGATATTACCGGAACGCGGGGCGCGGGGGCCAATGCGGTCAGCGTGGGCTTGTGGGATTTCAAGGCCGCACCGTTTGCGCGCCTGTGCCGCCGGGCTCAGGTCACGGCCTCTCAGTCCGCGGCCTGGTTTCGCGCCGGATTCGAACAGGTTCATTCACCCTGCGCCGTGGCCTGATCCGTCTGGCCAGCGGCTGTGGCAGGCGCTAAGGTCGGGCGCAAAAAGGATGCCCGATGCAGTTCTCCGAAGATCAGGCCGAGGCCTATGACCGCATTGCCGAGGCATTGCTGAAGGCCGGTGTCGATCTGTCAAATGGCACCACTTTGCCCGAAGGGGGCGGGCGCGATTTGCTGGCCGTTTTGGGCAAGGCCGGGTCCGGCAAAACCATGCTGCTGGCCAAGATTGTCGAAGAACTGACCGATGCCGGGGTTGAGCTTATTTCCGGGGATTACGAGGGCCGTCGCGCCAAGGAACGCCGGACAGTGGCGGTTCTGGCCCCGACCAACAAGGCCGCCAGCGTGTTGCGCAATCGGGGGGTGCCGGCGACCACGATCCACCGCATTCTTTACACGCCACTTTATGATCCGGAATATGAGAAGATCGCCGAATGGCTGGCGGGCAAGGCCGACCGGCCCGAGGTTGAGGGGCTGACCGATCTGGCGCTGGACCGGGCCTTTGCCTTTTACGCTAACATTAAATCCATCCCCGGTGCCTTGGCGGCGGCAGGCTTGCGCGGCTCGGATTTCATCATCGGCTGGAAGCGGCGCGAAGATCCCTTGGATATCGGGTTTGTCGATGAAAGCTCGATGCTGGACGACCGCCAGTTTGAGGATCTGCAAGAGATATTCTCAACCCTTGTGCTGTTTGGCGATCCGGCACAGCTGGCCCCTGTCATGCAATCCGGTGCGATGGCCTTTGATGCGATCAAAGAGCGGCGTAAAACCTATCTGCACCGCATTCACCGCCAGACCGAGGACAATCCGATACTGGATCTCGCCCATGCCCTGGGCGACCCGGATCTGAGCTTTGAGGGGTTCGAGCAGATGGTCGAAGCGGTTGCCGCCAGAGACGACCGGGTGATTATCGCGCCCCGGGTGGATGCGGCGATGATGGCGCGCTCGCCCGTTCTGGTGTGGCGCAATGCAACGCGCATTCGCCTGATCCATGCGTTCCGCGCGGCCTATGGCGCGCCGATGGATGACCTGTTGCCGGGCGAGCCCCTGATCTGCGATGGCATCGAATTGCCGCTGAAACACCGCAAGAAACGCGTCGATCTGGAGGCACGCGGCCTGATCAAGGGGGCCCAGGCGGTGTTCATGGGGCGGGGTCGCCGGGACGGATTTTCGCGCCTGCATATCTTTGGCGCCGAAGACCCGCAGGTGAATGCCGCCACCATCATCAAGATCGAAGCACCGGGGCTGGAAGAACCTTTCATTCCCTCGGCGGCGCGGATGGGTGCCGCTTTTCTGCACGGGGCTGCGGTGACCATACACAAGGCGCAAGGCTCGCAATGGGAGAATGTGCAGGTGT
>JAURMY010000211.1 GCA_030830465.1 Alphaproteobacteria bacterium | reverse complement strand
CGCGCGATGGTCACGGCGGGATTGGCGAAGCTCGTGGAGGAGGTGAACCAATACGCACCGGTAATATAAAGCGCAACAAGGGTTGGAATCGCCTCGGGGCGGTAACGCAGGCCTCCGAATATCACGGTCAGCAAGCCGAAAGTGGCGATGATTTCCGAAAGCCACTGGGCCGGCCCGCTGCGACTGTGCATGGAAATTTGCAGCACCGGCAATTCAAACATCAGATGGGTCAGCCAGACGCCGGCGAGACCGCCAAGAATCTGAACGTAATAGTATTTCCGGGCGGTGCGCAGGTCCAACTCGCCACGCGCCACGAATGCAAGTGTCACCGCGGGGTTGAAATGGGCCCCGGAAATTGGTCCAAGCAGCGTGATCAGCACATAAAGAATCGCGCCTGTGGCGATGGCATTGGCCAGCAAAGCCACCGCCGTGTTGCCGTTGGCCAGGGTTTCGCCCATGATGCCGGACCCGACCACGCCGATCAGCAGGAACATGGTTCCAAGGAATTCCGCACATAAGGATCGGTTCATGCCAAATCTCCTATCAGGTCCAGCGTCTGTTTCAGCGCGGGCAATTCCATAGTGTCAAAGCGGGTCGCAAGCAAGGCCTCGGCCCGGCGGCGGAGCAGGGCATAGGCCTGTTCAAAGGCCGCCTCGATTTTCGCCTTGCTGCCGGTCACGGCGGCGGGATCATCCACCCCCCAATGCCCGGTCACAGGTGCGCCCGGCCAGAAAGGACAGGTCTCACCTGCGGCGCTGGCGCAAACTGTGATCACAGCCGCCATCACGGGTGCATCGGGCAGGGCAAATTCATCCCAGGATTTGGAGCGAAGTGCGGCGACATCATGGCCGTGCCGTTTCAGCAAAGTCAGGGCATGGGGATTGACCGCCCCGGTTGGGTGCGAGCCGGCGGAAAAGGCCGTCACGCGGCCACCGCTCAGGTCATTCAGCAGTGTTTCCAGCAGGATCGACCGAGCAGAATTGCCGGTGCACAGGACAAGAATATTCATGTCGCCCCCTTCTTGGTGCTACGCGCCCACATATTGGCTTGTTGTGAAGGTTTTATGACAGAGTTTTTGCGGGACCCAGCGCGAAAAAAAAACGCCCTCACGAAGAGGGCGTTAAGTTATTGAGGCAGGTTTCATACAGGCAAGAAACCTATCGAGCAGTGAAGGTGTTATACGAAATCCACGGTACCGCGCCAAGTAAAAATTGAAAATTTTGTGGCGGCTCAGTAGCCTAGGGTCAGAATCCTAATACAAACGGAAAGAATGTTGCCGGTATGACACGACCTGACTCCTTGCTGCGTGGCCTGTTGCCTTTGATTTTGACAGCATTTCTGGCGGCAGGCCAGGCCAATGCCACACCAAAACATGCCATAGCTATGTATGGGGAACCGGCCTTACCACCCGATTTTGTGTCCCTGCCATATGCAAACCCCGATGCGCCGAAGGGCGGGCGAATCGTTTTTGGCGAACAGGGCGGATTTGATTCGCTGAACCCGTTCATTCTGAAGGGCCGCGCCCCCTGGGGCGTCGGTGTGCATGTGTATGAAAGCCTATTGGGGCGAAATTGGGGCGAAGCCTTCACCCTTTACGGTCTTTTGGCCGAATCGGTTGAGACGGGCCCGAATCGCGAATGGGTGGAATTCACCCTGCGCCCAGAGGCGAGATTTTCAGACGGCTCGCCGGTGACGATCGAGGATGTGATGTGGTCCTATCAGATCCTCGCGGAAAAGGGTCTGCCGAAATATGCCAATGCCCTCAGCAAGATCACCAAAATGGAGCAGACCGGGCCGCGATCCCTGAAGTTCACCTTTTCCGGCGAGGACCGCGAATTGCCGCTGATCCTGGGCCTGCGTCCGATCCTGAAGAAATCCAGTTGGGACGGGCGCGATTTTGCCGAAAGCGGGCTGGATCTGCCGATCGGCACCGGTCCCTACACCGTCGGGGATTTTGAGGCGAACCGCTTTATCAGTTTCAAACGCAATCCCGCCTACTGGGGCCGCGATCTGCCCTTGAACCGGGGGCAGAACAATCTGGACGAAATCCGCTATGACTATTTCAACGATTCAACGGTGATCTTTCAGGCGTTCACCGGCGGTCTGATCACAGCCTATCGGGAATCCAGCGCGCAAAAATGGAAGGATCAGTACAATTTTCCGGCGGTCCAGTCGGGTGAAATCGTGAAATCTGTGATCCCGAACAGCCGGCCTTCGGGCATGCAGGGATTTGTTTTCAACACAAGGCGCGAGATTTTCAAAGACTGGCGGGTGCGTGACGCCCTGATCAAGGCGTTCAATTACGAATTCATCAACAAGGTGATGAATGACGGCGTCGCCCCACGGGCGCAAAGCTTTTTTTCCAATTCCGATCTTGGCATGGGGCCGGGGGCGGCGACGGCAGACATCAAGGCGCTGCTGGAGCCTTTCAAGGACAGTTTGCTGCCGGATGCGCTGGCCGCCTATGCGCTGCCGGTATCCGAGGGGGACGAACGAAATCGCAAGAACCTGCGGGAGGCCACCAAAGAACTGGCAGATGCCGGTTGGACGGTGCAGGAAGGGGTGTTGAAAAACGCCGCCGGACAGGTCTTTGACTTTGAAATCGTTCTGAAAAATGCGACCGAAGAGGCGATTGCCAATCTTTATTCCGATGCGCTGAAACGCCTTGGCATCACGGTCCGACTGACGCTGGTGGACAGTGCCCAGCATCTGGCCCGGCGCAACAGCTATGACTATGACATGATCTATAATCTCTGGAGCCTGTCGCTGTCGCCGGGCAATGAACAGAACCTTTACTGGAACTCCAAAGGTGTGACCGAAGAAGGCACCCGCAACTATATGGGCATGAATTCAGCGGCGGCGGATGCCATGATCGGCAAGATTCTGGCGGCGCAAAGTCAGGCCGAGTCGGTTCTGGCGACACAGGCGCTGGACCGGGTCTTGACCACCGGGCGCTATGTCATCCCGATGTGGTTCAACAAGGAAAGCTATCTGGCCCACCGGCGCGAATTGCATTACCCCGACGTGCTGCCGGTTTATGGCGACTGGCTGGGATTTATGCCCGAAGTCTGGTGGTGGCAGGATTAAAGCACAGAAACCACCAGGCCCGCCGACAGCGCCCACATGGTCAGGCCGATCAGGCTGTCAAACACCCGCCAGGCCTTTGCCGATCGCATGATCGGGGCCAACAGACGCGCGCCATAGCCAAGGCCGAAAAAGAACGTGAACGACGAGGTTGCGGCGGCGATTGCGAAAACCGTCTTTTCGGCTGTGCCGTGAAACCCGGTGGACACCGCACCGATCAGCCCCAGCGTATCAAGATAGACATGCGGGTTCAGCCAGGTCATGGCCAGCCCGACCAGCACCGTCTTGCCAAGGCTGCCGCCCTTGCCCGCACCGGTTTCCAATGCCTCGCCGTGATAGGCCGCCCGAAACCGCAGGCCGCCATAGACAAACAGAAAAGCCGCCCCCGCCAGGGACATCACAAAGGGCAGGGCCGGCAAAAGGGTAACCACATAGCCAAACCCGGCGACACCCGCCGCGATCAGGGTCGCGTCAGACACCGCACAGATCAGGCACAGCACAAACACATGCTGTTGCAGGATGCCCTGCCGCAAAACAAAAGCGTTCTGTGCGCCAATGGCCAGAATCAGGGAAAAGGCCGTCAAATAGCCGGTAACGGCGGCAGAAATCATTTTCTGGGTTTCGACTTTGCCGCTTTATCCGCTTTTGCCTTGTTGGCCAGCGCCAGCATTTCCTCTTTGCTGGACGGCGTTACAAGCCCCGCCGAGATCACCAGCTTGGCGGCATTCTCAACATCCAGATCAAGGATGATCACATCGCTTTTCGGGACAAACAGCAAAAAGCCCGAGGTCGGGTTCGGTGTGGTCGGTAAAAACACGCTCAGATATTGGTCTTCACCGGGCAGGCGGCGCAGCACTTCGCCTTTGGTCTGGGTTGCCACAAAGGCCACCGCCCACAGGCCCTTGCGCGGATATTCCACCAGACAGGCCTGTTCAAACGAGCTGTTGGACTGGCTCAACACGGTTTCGGCGATCTGTTTCAAGCCGTTATAGATCGAGCGCACCACCGGCATCCGGTCGACGATCCTTTCGGCCCGGCTGAGCAGGGAGCGCCCGATAAACCCTTTGGTCAACGAGCCGATGAACACTGTGAAAATCAGAAAGACGATAACGCCATAGCCTTTGACGTTGATGCCCAGATAATCCTGCGGCTGATAGCGTTCCGGCACCAGCGGCAGAACGAAACCGTCCACCAGACCGACAAACCACCAGATCAGGTAAAATGTCAGGAAAACCGGCACCACCACCACGACGCCGGTCAGGAAATTCGCCCGCAATTGCGAGAAAAACCCGGCACGGTGAACTTCACGACGCTGGGCGCGGTCTTTGCTGTTTTTCTCGGCCATGGAAAAGCCCTGTGAAAAGGAAGTTTGAAATTATCTGGTTTCGCGCCCGCGTCAAGACAATGGGCCGCGCCGATTTGTTTGGAAATAGTTTATCGTTTTGTCAATTCACCGGCAATTTCCGCCGCCAAACGGGCGTTGTTGCGCACAAGGGCGATGTTTGCGGTCAAAGACCGGCCTTCGGTCAGTTCAAATATTCGGCCCAACAGGAAAGGTGTCACCTGGTTTTGACCGATGCCGCGGCTTTCCGCCTCGGCCAGCGCCTGTTCGATGATCGGTGTCATCAACGCCAGCGGAATTTCATCCGGCATAGGAATGGGATTGGCCACCAATTGCCCGCCCGGAACGCCCAGCCGCGCCCGCATCCTATGGCTGGCAGCGATGTCCCGGGCGCTGTCCAGCCGCTGCGGTGAGGCAAGGCCGCTTGAGTGTGCCCAAAAGGCCGGAAATTCCGCCTGACCAAAAGTGATGACCGGCACGCCCAGCGTTTCCAGCACTTCCAGCGTTTTGGGAATATCCAAGATCGCCTTGGCACCCGCCGCCACCACGGTGACCGGGGTTTGCGCCAGTTCCTGCACATCCGCGGAAATGTCAAAACTGCTTTCTGCACCCCGATGCACGCCGCCAATACCGCCGGTGGCGAAAACCGCGATACTGGCGGCGTTTGCTGCAATCATCGTGGCGGCAACCGTGGTTGCGCCGGTGCGCCCGGTCGCCATGGCCAGCGCCAGATCGGCGCGGCTCAGCTTCATTGCGTTGCTGCTTTGCGCCAGCGCGTTCAGTTCCGCCGCCTCCAGTCCGATTTTCAACTGTCCGTTCAAAACCGCGATCGTGGCAGGCACGGCCCCCGCGTCGCGCACCACCTGCTGGACGCTTTCTGCGGTCTTCAGGTTTTGCGGATAGGGCATGCCATGGGTGATGATCGTGCTTTCCAAAGCAACGATCGGAAGGCCGGCCTGTTGGGCGGCGGCAACTTCGCCTGAACACTGAAACAAGTCGGTCATGCCGCACCTTCCGCTGAAATATACCGCGCCGCCCCGTCAAGCGCGGCCTGCAGGGCGGCCGGGCGGTCCTTGCCCGCCTTTTCCGCCGCAATATGGGCGGCCATGAACATATCGCCAGCGCCGGTCACCTTGCGCACGGTCACTGCGGGCGGCGGCAGGCTTTGGCGGAAGCCGTCCAGATGCGCCTCGGCGGCGGGATTGGCGCCGTCGGTGACCAGAACCCGCCCCAGACCACGGGCAATCAACGCGTCCGCCGCATCGCTTGTGCTGGTAGCGGCCTGCCCGGTCAGGATATTCGCCTCGATCAGGTTCAAATAGATCGTGGCGCGCGGATGGGCCAGAAAGGCGATCAGACGGCCCGCCTTGCCGGGCGAGGCGGGCGCAACCCTGAGGTCGGCCTGTTCAAACATCGCCCCTTCGGCAATTCCCGTCAGCATGGCGGTCGGCAGATTGCCGTCCAGCACCACCAGCCCGCGCCAGGGCGTGGCGCGGTCAGCCAGCCGCCCGTCGCGCAACGGGTCAAGGATACGCTCGCCCGCCGCTTCCAGGGAATGGGCATCGGCAATGGCCGCGATCAGGCCGTTTTCCGCCTCGATCGCCATATAGCGGTCGGTCGGCAGGGCGGCGCTGCGCAACAGATATCCGGTGTTTAGCCCCATCGCCTCGGACGCCTGTACCAGATCGCGCCCCTCGGCATCGGTGCCAACCGCACTCAGCAGCGCGACCCGCATGCCAAAACCGTTCAGTGCCATGGCGATGTTCATCGCCACCCCGCCGGGCAGGCGCGTGATGCGCCCCGGCACGTCATTGCCCAAAACCATACCGGTTGGCGCGCGGCCAATGATGTCCCACAAGACGGACCCGATACATAAAACCTGCGGCACTTCGTTCATGGCAACCTTGTGCCGCCGGGCTTGGGCAAATGCAAGTCCGTGGTCATCCGCAAGCCCGGACTTCTTCTTGCAATAAATTCGCATTCCACCCCGAAAAGGCCGCGCCCGGGCCGATCCTTGGGGCGGGGGCTTGCCATCGCCCGCGATACCCCCTATAGGCGGCGCATCAATCCACAGGCGGGTCTGCGGGTGACGGGGGAGACATCCCCGAAACTCCACCGGTTGGGCAAACGCTCTTCTCCCGCCCTAGGTTCAAACCGGAAAGGAAAAACGACAATGGCTCTTCCTGAGTTCACATTGCGCCAGCTGCTTGAAGCCGGCGTTCACTACGGCCACCAGACACATCGCTGGAATCCCCGCATGGGCCAGTATATCTATGGCGCCAAGAACGGCATCCATATCATGGACCTGACCCAGACGGTTCCGATGCTGGACCAGGCGCTGCAGGTTGTCCGTGACACCGTCGCCAAAGGCGGGCGCATCCTGTTCGTCGCCACCAAGCGGCAGGCCCAGAAGGCTATTGCCGACGCGGCAGAGCGTTCGGCGCAATATTACATGAACCACCGCTGGCTTGGCGGCACGCTGACCAACTGGCAGACCGTTTCCAACTCGATCTCGCGCCTCAAGGCGATTGACGAGATCATGGCGGAAGGGGCGGTTGGCCTGACCAAAAAAGAACGTCTGAACATGGAGCGCGAGCAGACCAAATTGCAGGCGTCCCTGGGTGGTATCCGCGAAATGGGCGGCGTGCCTGATCTGCTGGTTGTGATCGACACCAACAAGGAAGCCCTGGCGGTTCTGGAAGCCAACAAGCTTGGCATTCCGGTCGTTGCGGTTCTGGACAGCAACTCGTCGCCCGCCGGTATCGATTATCCGATCCCGGGCAATGACGACGCCGCCCGCGCCATCGGTCTTTACTGCGACCTGATCACCCGTGCGGCACTTGACGGCATGACCGCCCAGATGGGCCGCGCCGGTGTTGACGTGGGTGCGCTGGACGACGCGCCGGTTGACGACGCGATTGCCGAAGAATCCGCCGAGGCGTAATTCGCCCGTCGTATTTACACGATATCACGGGGCAGGGCCGGATCCTGCCCCGAATTCACATGTGAACCCCTGAGGAGAAACCAGATGGCCGTAACAGCACAAATGGTGAAAGAACTGCGTGACGTGTCGGGTGCCGGCATGATGGACGCGAAAAAAGCCCTGACCGAAACCGATGGTGACATGGAGGCCGCGATCGACTGGCTGCGCACCAAAGGTCTGGCCAAGGCAGCAAAGAAATCCGGCCGCACCGCGGCTGAGGGTCTGGTTGGTGTCGCCTCTGAAGGCGGCGTTGGCGTTGTGGTCGAAGTCAACTCGGAAACCGATTTTGTCGGCAAGAACGCCGATTTCCAGGGCATGGTTGCCGGGATCACCCAGGCCGCCATGGGGGTTTCGGATATCGAAAGCCTGATGGATGCCAAGATTGGCGGCAAAACCGTAAGCGAAACCGTGACCGACAAAATAGCCACCATCGGTGAAAACATG